>JAOUPR010000161.1 GCA_029879725.1 Gemmatimonadota bacterium
CTGCCGGCGCCGCCGGCGCCGTAGACGGCCCCCAGAGCGCCCCGCCCGGGATGCAGTGGTTCCCCCGCCACCCCGGCCGCGGGCCCGGAGCGTCACGACGTTGCAGCGACTGTCGGCGCCGCAGGCGCCGTAGCGAAGCGAGGAGTCGCAACGTCGTGACGCTCCGGGCCCAAACCACGAGAGGAGGGAGGAACCCCTGCCCCCCGGCGGGTACGCACGTCCCATGCGAGAACTCCGCACCCTTCTCCCCTACTTCCGCCCCTACCTGAAGGGGTTCGCCTGGGGCCTCCTGTTCGTCGTGCTGGCCAACGTCTTCACCCTGGCCGGACCGTACCTCCTCAAGCTCGCCATCGACGGACTGTCGGACCCGTCCGCGACGCACCGGAAGGTGGCCGGGTACGCCGGACTCATCGTGGTGACGGCCCTTCTGGGGGGCGCCGCCCGCTTCGGGATGAGGGAGCTCCTGAACGGGCTCTCCCGCAGGATGGAGACGGATCTCCGCAACGACTTCTTCCGCCATCTCATGCGCCTGGACGCCTCCTTCTACGGGAGCGTACGGACGGGAGACCTGATGAGCCGGGCCACCAACGACACGCTGGCCGTACGCATGGTGGCGGGACCGGCCATCATGTACACGGTCAACACCGCGGTGAGCTTCACCCTCGCGCTCGCGCTGATGTTCTATCTCAGCCCCACCCTCACGCTCTACGCCCTGGCCCCACTGGTCGTGCTTCCCCCCGTGGTCCTGGGCTTCGGACGCGTCATCCACCGGCGCTTCCAGGAGATCCAGGAGCAGTTCTCCGTCCTCTCCACCATGGTGCAGGAGAACCTCACGGGCGTGCGCATTGTACGCGCCTACACCCAGGAACGTGAGCAGACCATCCGCTTCGACGAGCTCAACCGCGACTACCGGCAACGGAACATGCGCCTGGCCATGTCCGCGGGGCTGTTCCACCCCCTCCTCGCGGGGATCTCCGGTCTGGCCATGGTCCTCGTGCTGTGGTTCGGCGGGCGGGAGGTCATGGATGGACGCATGACGGTGGGTGGATTCGTCGCGTTCAATTCCTATCTGGTCCTCCTGATCTGGCCCATGATCTCCCTGGGATGGGTGGTGAACCTGTTCCAGCGGGGCTCGGCCTCGATGGCGCGCATGAACCGGATCCTGGAGACCCGGCCCGCCGTCGCCTCCGCTCCCGACCCGGTGCACATGGACCGGGCGCGCGGCGGTATCGAATTCAGGAACGTCTCCTTCACCTACCCCGGTGCCTCACGCCCCGTCATCCGGGACCTGTCCTTCCGCGTCGAGCCGGGGGAGACGGTGGCCATCGTGGGACCCACGGGATCGGGGAAGAGCACGGTGGTGGCCCTCCTGGCCCGGCTGTACGATCCCGAGGAGGGTGAGATCCTCATGGATGGCCACCCGCTGGCCACTCTCGCCCTGGAAGACGTGCGGAGGGCCATCGGGATGGTCCCCCAGGACTCCTTCCTCTTCTCCGACACCCTGGCGGCGAACATCGCCCTCGGGATCTCCGGGACGACCTCGGACGCCGTGGACCAGGAGGCACAGATCGAGGAGTCGGTGGAACGCGCCACCCGCATCGCCCAGCTCCACGAACAGGTCTCCGACTTCCCGCGTGGCTACGACACCATGCTGGGGGAGCGGGGGATCAATCTGTCGGGCGGACAGAAGCAACGCGCTGCCCTGGCACGGGCCATCGCCCGGGACCCGGCCATCCTGATGCTCGACGACGCGCTGAGCGCCGTGGACACCCAGACCGAAGCGCGTATCCTGGAAGACCTGCGCACCGTCCTCGCCGGACGGACGGCCTTCATCATCAGCCACCGGGTCACCGCCGTGATGAACGCGGACCAGATCCTGGTGATGGACGACGGCGCCGTCGTCGAGCGCGGACGGCACGCGGATCTCCTCACCTCGGACGGCACCTACGCTCGTCTCCTGCGCAGGCAGCTCCTGGAAGAGGCGTTGGAAGCCGACGAGTGAATCAGATCCTGTCGAGGACGAACGCGGGCGTGTACCGCGCGAGCCAGGAGCTCAGGATGGTGAACGTCCCCGTAACGAGGAGGACCCCCAGGAACACCAGGAGGACTCCGGAAGCGATCTCGACCCCACGGAGATGACGCCGGAACTTCTGGAACGTCTGGAGGAACCGGTCCAGCGCGAGGGCGGCCAGGAGGAAGGGGACGGCCAGCCCCAGCGAGTACACCGTGAGGAGCCCCACCCCGGCCCACATGGTGTCCTGGGAGAACCCGTAGGTGAGGATGGCGCCCAGGATGGGACCGATACACGGCGTCCACCCGGCTCCGAAGGCGGCACCCACGCCCAGGGTACCCAGATACCCCGCCGGCTTGTCGTTGAGGTGGAGCCTCTTCTCGCGGAGGAGGGGCGTCAACCGGAACACCCCGGTCATGTGCAAACCCAGGACGATGATGATCCCTCCGCCGATGCGCGCGATCCAGACCTCGTAGTACTTGAAGAACTGGCCCAGGAACGACGCGGAAGCTCCCAGGAGGATGAAGATGGCCGAGAAACCCGCCACGAAGAGCACCGCGTGCGTCAGGGTCACCCGCCGGTCCACTCCACCCTGGAGATCCTCCAGACTCATCCCCGTCACGAACGTGAGATAGCTCGGCACGAGCGGGAGGACGCACGGCGAGAGGAACGAGAGTACGCCCGCCGTGAAGGCGATGAGAATTCCGACTTCGTCCACTCCCTGCATGTGCCCCCCTTCTGGATTCGACCACTCTAGTGTGGTGTAGCCGAAGTCTGCTGCAATTCGGGTGCGACCGCATCCCGCACCTCGGCGTTGCTTCTCCTCGCAATAGCCCTGCTATTCCTCGTCGTCGCGCCTTGATCTGCGGGCGCGGTCACTCCCTCGGTCGCTACCAGACTTCGGCTACACCACGCTAGGAACCTCGTACTCGTCCAGCGGCACCACCCCCTTCTCCAACCAGGCGAAGTCGCCCTTCATGAGGGACTGGGCCACGCGGTAGGTGGCGGTGTCGTCGTTGCGGAAGAGTTCGCGGAAGAGGTGCCGGATCCGCGAACGGGCCCGCCGGCAGTAGAGGTCGGCCAGGGCCTCCGCGGACTTGCCGTCGCGCCCCTCGTCCAGGAGCATC
>JAOUPR010000041.1 GCA_029879725.1 Gemmatimonadota bacterium
GGGCGAGGACCCCCCCCACCACCGCGAGCTTGAGCACGAGGAGCCTCCCGTAGGGGGTGCCGAATACGGCCTCGATGCCGCCCAGTTGCACCCAGGATGCGAATCCTCCGGTCACGATCAGCGTCGCCACCCCCGCCATGGCGACGGGTGAGAAGCGGGACACGAGGGTGGGGAGTATCCCGGTCGCGCCCACCCGGTCGGCCCGTCCGTGTCGATGGTCGAGGAGAAGCACGAGGCCGAGACCACCGATCCACCCTCCGGCCGCCCAGACGTGGAACGTATCCGCGACGAGCGTGACGGCGCGGAGGTCTCCCGTGTTCGCATGGCCGGTCAGAGCCGGGAACGCGCCCACCGCGAGTCCGGTGACGGTGACCGGCCACCACGCCCCGGCGCGCCCGCGCGCCACGAGTGCGAAGGACACGCCGATCACCAGGGTGTCCGCCATCGCGAGGATCCACGCGGTTCCCCACGGGGTGCCGCGCAGGAGGAGGTGCACGTCCTCGCTCAAGGGGGCAAAGGGATCGCGGAACTCGATGAGCTGCCGCCAAAAGACGAGGACGAGCGCCACGGAGAGGGCCAGAGTGGCGAGCCCCCCCCAGCGGGCTGCGGTGACCCTCGCCTCACGGAGAAGTGGATCGCCACCCTCCCACGGATCGCCCAGAATCGTCCACCGGCCGATCACCACCCCCGTGACGATGGCCAGGGAGAGGAACAGGAGCCAGTTGGTGACGGTGTTGAGGAAGAGGAGCACCGTTCCGGGCTCAGTGACCCGCCACCGTGAAGCCGAAGTCGCCTCGAACCGAATGCCCGTCGTCGCCCATCCCACGCCACGCGATCGTGTAGTTCCCGGGCTCCAGCGGTGCGGAGGGTGCGATGCTGACGGCCTTGTCGTCCTCGGGGTCTCGGGTCGGCTCCGAGGTCGCGACGGCTTCTCCGGCGGCGTCGATCAGGCGGATGGAGACGGTCCCCTCCGAGGGCGACTGGGTGAACCACAGCTTGACCTCGAGGACCTCGTGAACCGTGGCCTCGTCGGCCGGGACGGACCGGGCCAGTCCGAAATGGAACGGGGTGGCGGCCAGCAGAACGGGACCGACCATCACAAGCGAGAACGCGATGGCCAGCCGTGTACGAAGGGGAGGGAGGGTCGACTTCATACCAGGGATTCCTCTGTCGGAGTGTGGCTCGGTTCCACGCGGCGACCACCGCGGGCGCGTCACCCATGATGGGGTTCGGAATCTGAAGCTTTCATGAACGCCACGTGAAAGTGTCTTCACGTCGGCGCGGGCTCACCGGATTCTCGTGACGGGAACGTTCCTACCCGAGGTCACCGCCCGGCGATCCTTCGACCCGCCTCCACGGTCGCGAAACCGGCTTCGCCCCATCCCATGACGAAGACGCTGAACCCCTGCTCCATGCGCATGGCGTCTCCGAAGATGGGATACCGGCGGCCGGGAGGGCCGAACGGCCGAGGATACCGGGGCTTCGTGGCAAAGGCAAGCCGATCCGGTCGCCGGCGCCGCCGGGCGACGGGCTCCGCCCGGGCGGGCGGCCGACGCCTCGCTCCGGGCCGAATGGGAACGGTGTACCCTACCGTGGACGCGCCCGGTATCTTCCACCTGTCGACGTGGACCCGAACCCCGAACCCGAACCGTGAACCTCCTTCCGTTCGCAGCCTCCGTCGTGGGGGGGACGTCCGTCCTGGTGTGGCGTCTGCGCGAGACCCGTACGCCCGTCACCACCGCCAAGATCCTGATCCCGCCCCTGGGGATGAGCACCGGGTTCCTGATGTTCGCCGTTCCGGCCATGCGGATCCCGTGGACGTGGGCGGGCGGCGCCTTCCTGGTGGGCGCGCTCGTGCTCTCCTGGCCCCTGGCCCGCACGTCGTCGCTCGAGCATCGGGGCGGGGTGGTGATGATGCGGCGGTCCAACGGCTTCCTCCTCATCCTCCTCGGGTTGCTCGCCGTACGCCTCGCGCTGCACGAGTACGTCGGACATCTCCTTCCCCCGAAGCAGACCGCGTCCATGCTCTTCGTGCTGGCGTTCGGGATGATCCTGAGATGGCGAACGGGGATGTACCTCCGCTACCGACGGATGGCGTCGCGGGCGGAGCCGGCACCGCGCTCCTGAGGGATTCGGCCGAGACATGAAAAGGCCCCCCGGCCGGATCCACCGGCGCGGGGGGCCTTTCGCGTCCCACGGTCCACGAACGGGCGTGCCCTACATCTTGTGAAGCCCCGTCACCGTGGCTTCGGTGTTGTGCCCGAAGCGGATCCCGAAGACTCCGTCGGTGGAGGTCAGCTTGCCTGCGCCCACGACGTCGGTCACGGGATAGCTTCCCACCACGGTCCCGTTGATGGAGCAGGACACCGTCTCGGGCGTCACGGTGATGGAGATCTCCTGCGTGACCGGCTCTCCCGCCGCCGCCGCCTGGTGCACCGCCTCGCTGGTCTCTCCACGGCGCCCGTTCACCTGGAAAGGCTCCGGACCGAACCCACGGACGATGAAGTTGCCGTTTCCGTACGCGGCGCAGTACAGGTAGCTCTGCTGGTCCGTGCCCATGTCGCTGCCACCGATGAACACGCCGTACGGGTGCGGATGGTTGTTCCGGTTCATGTACGCGGGCTCGTGGAACGTGGCGCCGACCATGTAGCTGCCGCTGGCGGTGTTGGCGGGATTCCAGTAGGCCACCGCGGGCCCGGTGGTCACGTGGAGGGCTCCGTCCTCCATGGCGAGGCGGGCGTTCTCCAGAACCTGGCCGCGCCCGGCTTCGGCTGCGTCGATGCGCCCCATCCATCCGTCCACGTGGATCCCTCCATTCTCGACGATGCGCGCCTGCTCCTGGGCCTGCGCCCCGGCGGCTCCGACGGTGAGGGCCGCGGCGACGGCCAGCCAGCGAAGATCGTTGCGATGCATGGTGTTACCTCTCTGCGGGAAGGTCGACATCTTGCCGATGATCACGGCATGGAAGAACTCATTACCCCGATGGAGCCCGATCTTGCCATCGGTGGCGGTGCTACCCCTCCACCCGCTTCAGGACGTAGTGTCCGCCCCCGGTGTCCATGCGTAGCGTGGTGGCGCGTCCGTCGGCCTGGACTTCGAACATCCAGAAGGTGTTTCCGGCCTGCCACCGCGTCCCGTCGCGATACATGGGCGTTGCCGGAGAGGAAGCGCCCTGGGGGGTGAGGGCCAGGGCGCCGTCCTCCACCGACACCTCCACCGTCAACTCCCGCCCCCGCGACGGCCCCCGATAGGTGCCGGTCAGCCCATGGAGGTCGCCGGCGAACGTGCCCGCGGTGGGGGCGTCTCCCGGCCCGATGACGGCTTCCACCAGGGCACGGGCCAGGAGCCCCGGCCCTCGCCGGCCGGCCGTGTTCTGCAGCACGACGACGATGAGTCCCCGGTCCGGGTAGACCCACGTGTCGGAGAGGAATCCGTTGATCCCTCCACCGTGGGTGATCGCGCGGCGACCGCCGTCGTCGAAGACCATGAGTCCGCCGGCGTATCGGATGGGGGTGCCGTCCACCAGGGGCCGGGGCGTGGTCATGGTCCGATAGGACCCGTCCGATACCACTTCTCCTCCGTGGAGGGCCTGGTTCCAGCGCACCAGGTCGCCGGCGGTGGAGCAGAGGGACCCCGCGGCGTACGGCCACAGGTGATTCAGGTATCCCTTCTGTCGCAGTCCCTCGGGGCCCTGATCGTAGCCGTGGGCCCGCCGCGCCACCACGGCGTCCTGGTCGCAGTAGTACGACCGCGACATCCCGAGCGGCTCGAAGAAGTGGGTGGCCACGTATTCCCCGTACGGCTCGCCGGACGCCTCCTCGATGACGAGCCCCAGGAGGAAGTAGGCCGAGTTGTTGTAGATCTCGGCCGTGCCGGGTTCGAATTCCAGCGGCACCGCCTCGAATCGGGCCACGAGTGAGTCCCGGGGGAGGTCGCGCATGACGATCTCCCCGAATGCCGGCATTTCGGTGTATCCCTTGATCCCCGACGTGTGGTCGAGGAGGCGGCGGATGGGGATGTGCCGCCCCTGGGTGTCGTAGTCGGGGAGGTAGGTCGTGACGTCGGCGTCCAGGTCGATCTTCCCCTCCTCGACCAGGCGCATCACCGCGGCGGCGGTGAACTGCTTGGTCACCGACCCGATCTCGAAGACCGCGTCGGTGGCCATGGGGACGTCCCACTCCAGATCGGCCACGCCATACCCCTGGAGGAGGAGGGTGTCACCGTCCTGGACCACGCCCACCGCGACACCGGCGACCAGCGTGTCTTCCACGTGCGCCCGGACGAGGGAGTCCAGGGTGAGGGCGAGACGGGAGTGATCGGGACTCTGGCCGTGCACCGGGGCGATCATGGTCACGAGCGCGATCAGGGTCGGGATCGAGACGGCGCGGATACGCTTCATGGGCCGAACTCCTCGGGTTCGTTGGGAATCTCGGGACGCGGTCACCGAGCATCATGCCATTCGGAACCCACGTACGCGAGGCCCCGATCCGCGGATCCATGCCTCGAGCGGGATCCGTCCGACCCTGGATCCCCGGTGTAGATTCGAGAGTACCAACCTCTTGGCTCCCCCACGGACGACGGACTCGTAGGATACCCATGCGCTTCACCTCTCTCGTCACGATCTGCGCGGTGCTTCCGTGCGTCGCTCGTCCTGTGCTCGCGCAGACCCCCGCCGATCTCATGGAGGCGGTGCGCGTGGGAGGGGGGTGGATCAGCGTGCCCATCGTCGCGGGTGTGGGGCAGACCCGGACGGTGCCACTGCCCACCTTCGGCCTCACGCTGAGCGGGTGTGTACAGGTCTGGGGGGGACACTCGGGCGACTGGCGCATCGAGGCTCGCGACACGCACGGGGACGGGACGCTGGATCTCCACCTCGCGCCGGGGGAGTCCGCGCCGTTCTCGTACCGGGCCGGGATGAGCGCCCAGCTCGAAGTGCGCTACCAGTGGAGCGAACGGAGGGATACCACGCTCCTCCTCTGGGTCGGGTTGGCGTCTCAGGGCTCGTCGGAACACGATGGGGCCTGTGAGCCGCGCTACTCCGACGAGGGAAGGTCCGGCGCCGCAGGCGATGCGGCGCCGGATCCGTCCCCGGATCTCGCCGGCGGAGGGGATTTCCCCCGACGGAACCCCTACCTCCCCTCGAAGAGGGGCGTGGAGATGTAGCGCTCGGCGAAGGACGGGAGGACCGCCACCACCGTCTTGCCCGCCATGTCTTCCCGCGCGGCCACCTGGTACGCCGCGACCATGGCGGCCCCGGAGGAAATGCCGCAGGGGATCCCTTCCATGGAGGCCGCCTGCCGGGCCATCTCCAGGGCGGTGTCGTTCGCGATGGTGATCACCTCGTCGATGAGGTCGGTGTCCAGCACGTCGGGGACGAAGCCCGCCCCGATTCCCTGGATCATGTTCCCCGGCCCGGGCTCGCCTCCGGAGAGCACGGGGCTGACCTCGGGCTCCACCGCCACCATGCGGAGGGAGGGCTTGCGCTCCTTCAGGACCGATCCACATCCGGTGAGGGTGCCGCCCGTTCCGACCCCGCTGATGATCACGTCCACCGCCCCGGAGGTGTCGTTCCAGATCTCCTCGGCGGTGGTGCGCCGGTGGACCTCCGGATTGGCGGGGTTCACGAACTGCCCGGCCGCCACGGATCCCGGGATCTCGGCCAGGAGGGCGTCCGCCTTCGCGAAGGCTCCACCGATCCCTTCCTCCTTCGGCGTCAGATGAACCTCGGCTCCCAGGTGGCGGAGCATCTTGATGCGCTCCACCGACATGATCTCGGGCATGGTGAGGACGCAGCGGTAGCCGCGGGCCGCGCACACCATGGCCAGACCGATCCCCGTATTCCCTGAGGTGGGCTCCACCACGGTGGCACCGGGAGCGAGCCGGCCTTGGTCTTCGAGGGCGTTGATCATGGAGACCGCGATACGGTCCTTCACGCTCGCCGCCGGATTGAAGAACTCGAGCTTGAGGAGCACGTCCGCCTTCGCGCCGTGATGGGCCGACAGGCGAGGCGCGCGGACGAGAGGCGTATCACCGATGGTGTCGAGGATACTGTCGTAGATCCGGCCCCGGCCGGTGCGGGTGATGGGAGGGTTCATGGGACTTTCCTGGTCGGGAGTGTGAACGAACCGGCCTCACCCTACGTGCGGAGTTCCTCCCTGTCCAGCATCACGGAGTCGACCCGGCAAGGACTCCGGCGGCCCTCTCGATGTAGACGGCGTCCAGGCGGTGACGGGGAGAGCGGCCGGCGATGTCCCGTAGGATGGCTCGGCCCTCGTCGGTCCGGCCTCGGCTGAGGAGGAATCTGGCCAGCTCCAGGTGGTGGACGAGTCGGCCATCGTCGGCTTCCGCGGCGGCACGCAGATGGTGCTCCGCGCTCTCCCAGGAGGCCTGGTCGAGGACGCCGCCCAGCCCCAGCCCGCGAGCCAACATCCGGCTCACGAGGTTGAGCCGCTTCGCACCGGCGTGGAGACGTCCCATCACGTGGTTCGCGCCACCGTGGAGGGGATCCAGCGCCAGGGCCCGCCCGGCCTCCGCGTAGGATTCCCGCGCGAGTCCGATCTTCGTGCGGCCCCCTTCCTCATCGGCCTGGAGCCCCAGAGTGACCGCCAGCCAGTAGTGGCCCTCCACGCTGAGGGAGTCGACCGCAAGAACGGAGCGCGCCGCCGCCTCGGCTCGGCGCAACGCCGCCACGCGTGCCTCGGAGGTAGGCTCCAGCACGCCGAGGGCGGAGGCCTCCCGCGCCGCCGCCAGGTGGAGGGACACGTCTTCCGGACGGTCCGCGCGGATGGAGTCCAGGATCCGGAGCGAAAGCTCGGGATCCACGTACGGGAGGGGGATCATCCACGAGGACGGGGTTCCGGCCGGACCGGGCAGCGGGAGCGCTCCCGTCGTAGCGGCCACCCGCATCGTCGAGAGGTGGGGAGGGACGATATCGACTCGGGTCGAGGCTACCTGTGCGGCACCGTGGAGCGGTGCGACCAACAGCGAGGCGGACGCGGCGATGAGGACGCGGGAACGCATGATCGACCTCCTGGGATCGGGGACATTGCCGGATCACGATCCCAGGATGCCTCGTCGTCCATTTCACCCCCATACGGGGGGGCACGTAGACAGGGCGCCTGCTTCACGTACATGTAGGAACAGTGCTTCGCCCCGGTCGGGCCGGCATGGCCTGGGGGAGGGGACGAGCGTGGGTGTGACCACCTCGTGGCCATGGTCTGCGCTCAGGGGTGGGAAGGCGCCTGCGAGTGGTAGGAAAGGCCGGGAGCGGGGACGCGGCCTTCGGCGTCCCCGCTCCTGCCTTCGGTCGTCAGAAGAGGAACCCTCCCGCGATCACGAACTGCTCGCCGCCACTCAGCTCGGCCCTCAGTTCCACGTAGGGCGTGATGTTCTTCGATTCGAACTGGGTACCGAGGAGGAGGTTGAGGCCCATCTCGGTGTTGGAATTCGACCCGCCGACATCCGTCCAAGATGCCGTGGCGATGTTCAGGCCACCGCCGACGTACGGCATGATGGAGTTGGCTCCCTGGGCCACGAAGGAGTAGGCCAGGTTACCGTTCAGTTCCCAATACGAGTAGTCCGTCCGCGAGTTGTCCGGGAAGAAGTAGTCGAAGCTCCCCACGAAGCGCAGATTGACGCTCTGCGACGGGAGCGCCACCTCGACGCGAGGTCCGATTCCCAGGTCGGATTCGTCTCCCCAGGACAGCTGGGCTCCGATCTTTGCCTGCGCCTGCGCCGTGGAAGCGAAGGCGAGTGCGATTGCGGCGATGACGAGTGAGCGCATTTTGTATCTCCTGTCGATGCGATACGGTGTATGATCCGCGACTCGGGTGCCCATGACCCCCGTCGCTGAGTGTATTCCGGCCTTCCCCCCCGGGGTGCGGCTTGCTTCAAATGTTTCCCGTTTCGGTGGTGGACCACAAGGGTCTTCATCGATGAGATCCGATTCGTGACGAGGGGAGAGGGATGACGACGCAACCCCGGGAGTACATCGCGGACCACCAATCCCGGTTCCAGGCCGACTTCTTCGAGCTGCTGCGCATCCCCAGCATCAGCACGGATCCGGAGCACGCCGGGTCCGTCCGCGCGGCGGCGGAGTGGCTCCGGGGGCGGATGGCGGCGGCCGGGCTGCGCGCGTCGGTGGAGGAGACCGAGGGGCATCCGTTGGTCCTGGGCCGGTACGACGCCGGCCCGGAGGCTCCCACGCTCCTGGTCTACGCGCACTACGACGTACAGCCGCCCGATCCCCTCGACGCGTGGAGCTCTCCACCCTTCGAGCCCACCGTTCGTGACGGCATGGTGGTGGCCAGAGGGGCCGCCGACGACAAGGCGCAGGCCATCATCCAGATGGGCGCGGCGGAGGCCGCGCTCGCCACCGGTGGGCTTCCGGTGAACCTGATCCTCCTCTTCGAGGGAGAGGAGGAGGTGGGTTCCCCCAGCCTCGTCCCCTACCTGCGGGAGCACGCCGATCACCTTCGGGCCGACCACGTCATCATCGGTGACTCCATGATGTTCGCTCCCGGTCGCCCTTCCCTCATCTTCGGAATGCGGGGCCTGGCCTACTTCGAGGTGGAGATCCGCACCGGCGGCTGGGATCTCCACTCGGGACAGTACGGGGGCGCCGTACCCAATCCGGCCCATGTCCTCGCCGAGGTGATCGCGAGCTTCCACGACCGCGAGGGGCGTGTGGCCGTGGCTGGATTCTACGACGCCGTAGCGGAGGTTCCCGACGCCTGGCGCGAAGGGTGGCGGCACCTCGGGTTCGACGACGAGGCGTATCGCCGCACGGCGGGTGGTGCGCCCCTCTTCGGTGAGCCTGGATACGCCACCCACGAACGGCTCTGGATCCGACCGGCGCTCACCGTGAACGGGATGATCTCGGGGTACACGGGCCCGGGGAAGAAGACGGTGCTTCCGTGCCGCGCCGCCGCGAAGGTCAGTTGCCGTCTGGTCCCGGACCAGGACCCGGAGGAGATCGCGGCGCTGTTCGAACGGCACGTCAGGGAGAGGGTCCCCTCGGGGATCGACGTGGCCGTGACGACCTACCAGGCGAACCCGCCCTGGCGCGCCGACCCCGATGCTCCACTCTTCGCGGCGGCGGGGCGAGCGCTGGAAGAGGCCTTCGGTACCCCGCCGGTGAAGGTGGCACACGGTGGTACGCTCCCCATCGCCCGCGAGTTCGCCGAGACCCTGGGCGCTCAGGTCGCCGTCATGGGCTTCGCCCTTCCCGGAGCCAACATGCATGGACCCGACGAGTGGTTTCCTCTGGCCCACCTGCGGGGAGGGATGGAGGCCATGGTCGCTCTGTACCGAGAGTTGGCGCGGTGAATCGGAGCCGCCTGGGTCGTACAGGGCGGCTTCCTGGAATACGTCTACCGCCATCGGTCCAACGCCGGGGCCAACTGATCGGGTCGAACGGGCTCAAGGAGCACCGCGAACACGTCGATCCTCGATGGTAATGGCGGTGCACTCCTCCCTCGATCGACGACGGACTCAGGGCGGCACACCCGAATCAGGAATCTCCGTTGCCCCGACAGTTCTCCGTGCGGTGCAGGAAGCGGCTCGTACCGCGCGTGTCCCGATGTCTCCTGTCCAGCCTGGCCGCGTTCGCGTCGTGGCCCGGGTCGCTCCTTGCCCAGGGACCCGAATCGGGCGGCGCGGTAGCCTTCTTGACCCGACCGGCGGTGATCGTCCCCGGGATGATCGGCCTGGTGGTTCTCGTTGGCATCGTTTCGGCCCGCCTCTGGGCACGCGGTCGCGCGCTCTGGGCACGCGTCGAGCTCTTCGAGGTGCTGGTGGACGACGCTCCGGAAGCCCTTCTGGTGGTCGACTGGGACCGCATGGTCGTGGTACACGCCAACCGGGCCGCTCTGTCTCTGTTCGGGTATTCCAAGGCGGACATGGATGGGCTTCCCGTGGGTTCCCTCCACCGCGTGCTTCAACCCGACGGATCCTTTTCCCGCGAGGTGTTCCATACGCGTGTAGCCGAGACGCTGGCGGGAGCATCGACCCTCCTGGAATGGTGGTGTGTCGACGCAGGAGGTCGCCAGATCCCCTGTGAGATCCGTGTGACGCCCGTGCCCCTGGACGGCCCCACCCGGATCCGACTCCGTGTCACCGATCTGACCAAGGAGCGGGAAGTCGACCGTAGGCGGAGGGATCTCGAGGCGCGTCTGCGTGCCGCCAGGAGGTGGGAAGCCGTGGGGCGGATCACCGGCGGCGTCGCCCACGACTTCAACAACCTCCTGACCAGCGTGATCGGGAACCTCGACTTCATCGCCAACAAGCTGGGCGACCGCCCCGAACTGGCCCGGATGGCCCGGAGCGCGGCGGAGTCGGCGTTCCGGGGATCCCGCCTGACCAGTCAACTCGTGGCCTACTCCGGTCGCCAGGTCCTGCACCCCAAGCCCGTGGATCTGGGCGAGTTGGTGAAGGAGAGCCGCGAGATCCTGGAAAGCATGGTGGGTGACGGCGTGGGGATCCGAATGGAAGTGGAGGAGGCGCTCCCTCCCTCCCGGCTGGACGAGGCGGGTGTCCGGGAGGTGCTGGTGAACCTGATCCTCAACGCCAAGGAGGCCATGCCGGAAGGAGGAAGGGTCACCATCGGGGTGCGGCATCTCTACGCGGACGACGCCTACGTGGCGCGACATCGCGGGATGCGCGCGGGGGAGTATGTGCTGCTCGAGGTCGCGGACACCGGGACGGGGATGTCGAACGCGGTGCGGGCCCAGGCGTTCGAGCCCTTTTTCACTACCGGAACACCGGGGGCGAAGAGCGGCCTGGGCCTCAGCATGGTGTACGGATTCGTGAAGCAGTCCGGCGGATACACCTCTCTGGAGAGCGAAGTGGACAAGGGGACGACCGTGACGATCTACTTCCCCGTGCACCACGGGTCCGGCACGCACACCTGATCCTCCGGAACGCCCTCCGTTCCTTGCGAGGATGAGACTTCGTCCATAGGTTTAGGTTAGCCTAAACTTTTGGAACGGGGAGACCACTCCATGCCGGATCCGGCCGCGGCTCTGGGGATCTTCATGCTCGTCGTCGTCGTGTTGGCCTTCTTCTTCTGGCCCGACCGCGGCATGGTCGCGCGTGCCTACCGATTGCTCGGAGATACCCGCAGGGTACGGCTGGAGGACGCACTCAAGCACATCTACATGTGCGGCCGGCGTGGCCGGAGCTGCAACATGGAGAGTCTGGCCGGATATCTGGGCGTGTCCGTGGGAAAGGCCGCGGAAGTGCTGCGTGTTCTGGTGGAGACCGAGCTGGTCGACTCGGAGGTGGCGGGCCCCGTGCTCACGGAAGAGGGACGCCGGGTCGCCGTGCGGCTGGTGCGGACCCACCGTCTCTGGGAGCGGTACCTGGCGGATCGCACCGGCGTCCCCGCCGGCGAGTGGCACGCCCATGCCGAACGGGTGGAGCATGCGCTGAGCGAGGAGGAGGTGGACGACCTCGAGCACCGGCTCGGCTTTCCCCGGTGGGATCCCCACGGGGATCCCATTCCCACGTCGGGGGGCGATCTTCCTCCGCTCCGTGGCGGAAGCCTGTGGGACGCGCCCGAAGAGAGCACCGTGGAGGTCCTCCACGTGGAGGACGAGCCTCCGGAACTGTACGAGGACCTGGTCGCGCGAGGAATGACACCCGGGGTGCGCCTGAGGGTCATCGAACGGAACTCCCGGGGGGTCACGGTGGGGATGGACGGAGACGTGTGGACCCTGGATCCGGTGGGCGCGCACAATCTCACCGTTCGAGAGCTTCCCCCGGGAACCGCCGCGGAAGAACGGGGGCGCACCCTCCGGGACCTCGTCCTGGGCGAGGCCGCCGAGGTGGTGGGTATCGCTCCCTGGTGTCAGGGAACTCAGCGCCGCCGCCTTCTGGACCTGGGCGTCGTGAAAGGGACGGTGATCACTCCGGAGTTGGTGGGGGCGTCCGGAGACCCCGTGGCGTATCGGATAAGGGGCGCCCTGGTCGCGCTCCGGGGTGACCAGGCCGGCTACGTGGTGGTGGACGGATGAGCGGGACCGGGCACCTGGTCCGGCTCGGCCTGAGCCCCGACCGCTGGGACCACCTCATCGCGTTGGCCGGAAACCCCAACGTCGGGAAGAGCACGGTCTTCAACCGCCTCACCGGCCTGCGCCAGCACACCGGAAACTGGCCGGGGAAGACGGTCACGCGGGCGGAGGGTGCCTTCCTCTATCGGGACACGCGGGTCAAGGTCGTCGATCTCCCCGGCACGTATTCCCTCCAGGCGGGAAGCGTGGACGAGGAGGTCGCCAGGGACTTCATCCTGTTCGGCCGACCCGACGTGACGGTGGTGGTGGTGGACGCCTCGCGCCTGGAGAGGAACCTCAATCTCGTGCTCCAGGTGCTGGCCATCACCGACCGGGTGGTGGTGTTCCTGAATCTGGTGGACGAGGCGCGGAGACACGGGATCGCCGTGGATCCGGAGCGACTCTCGCTCGGGCTCGGCGTGCCCGTGGTGGCGGGAGTGGCGCGGGACGGCACCGGAGTGGAGGAACTCCTCGAAGTCGCGCACCGGGTCGCCCGGGGCGAGGTGGAGCTCCGCCCCTACCGCATCGAGAGCTATTCCGGCTCCGTGGAGGACGCGGTGGGAGCGCTCGCCCCCGTCATCCGGGACGCGTTTCCCGGGGTTCCCAACGCCCGGTGGGTGGCTCTCCGCCTCCTCAACGCGGACGTCGCGGTGATGGAGAGCGTACGCGCGGGGGACCTCGGCGACCCGGTGTCGGGCCACCTGCCCTCGCCGGAGGCGCGGGCGGAGGTCCTGGAGACGGCGTCGGAGCTGCGGTGGGATCTCCCCCACGACTTCCACGATGTGATCATGGAGCGGACGTACCAGGCGGCGGAAGCGCTGGCCCGGGACGCCATGGTGGCGGGAGTACGCCGGGCGGCCTTCGACTTCGACCGGAAGCTCGACGAGCTCCTCACCAACAGGGTGACCGGGTTTCCCTTGATGCTCGCGGTGCTGGCGTTGGTGTTCTGGATCACCATCGAGGGCGCCAACGTACCCTCGGCGTGGCTCGCCGACCTCCTGGTGGATGGCGTCCATCCCTGGCTCCGGGACGCCATGGCGGGGTTGGGCTCCCCCTGGTGGATCACCGGGGTCCTGGTGGATGGTGTGTACCTGGCCACCGCCTGGGTGGTGAGCGTCATGCTCCCGCCCATGGCCATCTTCTTCCCGCTCTTCACCTTGCTGGAGGACTTCGGATATCTCCCACGGGTGGCGTTCAACCTGGACTTCCTGTTCCGGAAGGCCGGCGCGCACGGGAAGCAGGCGCTCACCATGTGCATGGGGTTCGGGTGCAACGCGGCCGGGGTGGTGTCCACGCGCATCATCGACAGCCCCCGGGAGCGGCTCATCGCCATCATCACCAACAACTTCTCCCTCTGCAACGGAAGGTGGCCCACCCAGATCCTGGTGGCGTCCATCTTCGTCGGGGCGCTGGCGCCTCCGGCGGTGGCCGGACTCGTCTCCGCGGGCGCGGTGGTGGCGGTGGCCCTCCTCGGGGTCGTCACGATGTTCTTCGTGTCGTGGGGATTGTCCCGGACACTCCTGCGAGGCGAGGCCACCAGCTTCAGCCTCGAGTTGCCCCCGTATCGGGCTCCGCGGATCCTCCAGACCCTGTACACGTCCATGGTCGACCGCACGCTCATCGTGCTCTGGCGAGCGGTGGTGTTCGCCGCTCCAGCGGGTGCGGTGATCTGGTTGATGTCCAACGTCGCGGTCGGCGGGACTCCCGTCGCGGCGCATCTGGTGGAGTGGCTGGATCCCATGGGCGTCCTCATGGGGCTCAACGGGGTGATCCTCCTGGCCTACGTCGTGGCCATACCGGCCAACGAGATCGTGATTCCCACCGTGCTCATGCTCACGGTGCTGACCACGGGGATGGCCGGGGTCGGGGACGGGGCGGGGATCATGTTCGAGCTCGACAGTACGGCGGCCACGGCCGAGGTGCTTCGCGCCGGGGGTTGGACCCTCCTCACCGCGGTGAACCTCATGGTCTTCAGCCTCCTCCACAATCCGTGCTCCACGACCATCTACACCATCTTCACGGAGACGGGGAGCCGGAAGTGGACGGCCGTGGCCACGCTTCTCCCCCTGGTCATGGGGGTGGTGGTGTGCTTCCTGGTGGCTCAGATCTGGAGGCTGGTCGCCTTCTGACGCCGGGTCATGCCGTGCGTAGCACCCGCACGAGGCTCGCCATCTGGTCGTCGAGGGCGATGTCGGTGAAGCCCAGGCGCACCACCCAGGCCGGATACGTCTGTACCACCCGTACCTCCACCCCGGGGAGGAGGCCGAGGGATGCCAGGCGGGCCGTGCGCGGAAGTTCGGGATCGGTCAGACAGGAGATGATTCCGCCGCCTCCCGCCCTGAGAGTCGTCAGGGGCTGAGAAGGGCAGGAGTGCGCGCTACAGCGGTGGATGTGCGCCGTCACGTGGGTCGACCTCCTGAAGTGCTTCCGGCCACCGGGAGGACGGGAAGCGAGTGGCTCGGACGGTACGGGGCCTCGGGCGGAGGGGGCGCCGGGCGGAAGAGTCTTCGAAGCGCGGCGATCCATCCGGGCGTGGATGGGTTCTCGTACCCGCACCGGGGGCATCGGATGAGTCCGCAGTCCGACCCCACGGGACACGCCTTGCAGGCCGGCTGAGCCCGGTTCTCCTCGAACTCGAAAGCGCAGAACCCGCAACTCACCATCCGATCCACCTCAGCGACACGTTCAGGAAGGCGCCCACGCCGAACGCCAGCGGCGTGATGAGAAGGAACATCCCGGTGGCCGTCTTCCACCCTCGCTCCTTGACCATCATGAGGAACTGGGCGACGCAGGGCACGAAGAGGGTCAGGGTCACCGCCGCCACGGTGAGCTGCACCACGTCGAGCAAACCCTGCTGGTTCAGATCGAAGAGCCCCGCGGCGCCGTAGTCACGCCGGAAGAATCCCAGGAGGAAGATGGTGGACGTTTCCGCGGGGAGCCCCAGCGCGGATACCACCGGGGTCAGAATCCCTTCCACGACCCTGAGCATCCCGGTGAGGTCCAACGCCCAGAGCATGATGCTGGCCAGGAGGAACAGAGGGAGTACCTCCAGGAAGTACCACTGCATGCGGCTGTACGTCTTGACCATGACGTTGCCCGGCCGCGGAAGCCTCATGGGGGGCAATTCCATGTGGAACGAAGCGGTCTCACCAGGAAGGAGCCGGGCCGAGAGGTACCCGATGACCATGAAGGTTCCCAGCAGGGAGAGCGCCCACACGCCCAGGGCCATCCCGTGCCCGGAGAGGATGGCCAGGATCACCCCGAGCTGCGCCGAGCAGGGAATGGCCAGGGCCAGCAGGAGCGTGGAGAGGACGCGCTCGCGCTTGGTCTCCAGGGTGCGGGTGACCATGGTGGCCATCGTGTCGCAGGCGAAGCCCAGAACGATGGGGATCACGGCCCTGCCGCTCAGCCCGATGCGCTTGAACGCCCGGTCGACGAGGAGGGCGAGGCGGGGAAAGTAGCCGCTGTCCTCGAGGATGGAGAAGAAGAGGAAGAAGCTCCCCACGACCGGAAGGATGATGGCCACCGCGTACCGGATCCCCAGCGTGAGCATCCCGTACTCACCCACGAACAGCCCTCGCACCGATTCCCACGGGATACCCTGGAAGAGGGTCTCGAAGAAGGGGTTGATGCGGCTCTCGAAGAGGGGGCCCTCGATGAGGTCCACCAGCGTTCCCGCGCCGAAGACGCCGACGAACTGATACAGCCCCACGTACAGGATCAGGAAGAGGATGGGGAGCCCCGTCATCGGACGGGCCAGCCACCTTCCCAGCCGCTCACCTCTCCGCTTCTTCTGCTTCGCAGGACTCCGGAAGACCTCTTCCAGGAGCTCCGACGCGACCCGCTGGCGTTCGAAGGCGGTGCGGTACACCCCGGGGCCTCCCAGCGCGCGGGTGGCCTCGTCCACCACGCGCGCCACCTCCGCTCCGCCGTCGGGCTCCCCCGCCTCGATCCGCTCGCGCGCACCCGGGTCTCCCTGGAGGAGAAGGGACGACAGAGCGCGGGTCGACACCGGATACTCGGCCTGGAGTGCCGCCTCCACCCGGTCCATGGCGGTGCCGATCCCGTTTCCGTAGCTCACGGGGCTCGGAACCGGCATGGAGACAACGTCGGACAGGACGGTGTGGAGGTGCTCCATTCCGTCTCCGTGGATCGCCACCATGGGCACCACGGGGATCCCGAGTCGTTCTTCGAGGGCCGGCACGTCGATGATCAGGTCCAGGCTCCGCAACTCGTCCATCATGTTGAGGACGAGCACCAGGGGCCGGCCGCACTCCAGCAACTGAAGCGTGAAGGGGAGGCTCCGGGGGAGGTTCTTCGCGTCCACCACGTGGACCAGGACATCGCACACGCCGTCGAGGAGGACGTCCTGGGTGACGCGCTCCTCCTCGGTGCCCGGTACCAGCGCGTACGCGCCCGGCGTGTCGAGGATTTCGGCGTCGTGGACACCCACGTGAGCATGGCCGCGGGTCACGGCCACGGACGTGCCCGGATAGTTGGACACCGTCACGTATCGGCCGGTGAGCCGATTGAACAGCACGCTCTTACCCACGTTGGGGTTTCCGACCAACGCGACCCTGAGGCGCCCCTCCTCGGACGGTTCCGAGTGCGGCTCGTGGCACGCCGCCGTGTCGGCGGCGGCGCGGGTGGTGGTCGAGGTGTTCAACGCCTGGTCTCCGAGATTGAGAATGGTTCTCAAGTCAGAAGATAATCGTTGACGGGCCGAGGAGCCAAGGGGCGACCCCTGATCCGGATCCGGTGTATGGGGAGTTGGAGATCGTCTCCCGAATCTGCATCTTTCAAGACTCTGCATTCCCCGACCCACGACGTCGTTATCAAAGGCATTGGATGAAGACCAGGATATCTACCATGACCCTGGCGGTCATGATCGCACTCCCCACGTCCGGTACCGCGCAGGCACTCGGAGCCGGCGTACGGGCCGGCACCCTCGGGATGGGAGGTGAAGTCGCGTTGGGATTGGGAGAACGTGTGGTTGTCCGTGCCGGCGCCGGCTACATGCCCATGAGCCCCGCCACCACCATCGACGAGATCCCCTTCACCCTCACTCTTCCCTCTGCATGGTACACGGCGGGGATGGACATCTATCTTGCGGGTACGCTGCGCATCGGGGGCGGGATGCTCGTTCGGCGGGGGGGGTTCAGTCTCGAGGCGGACCTCTCGTCGGCCGCGGGAACGACGCTGGGAAGCCAGGTCTACACCGACCTGGAGGTATTCGCTCTCACCGCGGAACTCGACACGCCGGAGCGTGCTCCGTACGTGGTGCTGGGATTCGGGAACCACACGAGTGGCCGGCCTGGGCTCTTCCTGGATCTGGGCGTGGTGATGTCCGACCAACCGAACGTGAACCTCTCGGTGCAAGGAGATCCGGTCGTGGTCGGCTCCGCGGCGTTCCTGGCGGACCTGGCCGCACAGGAGGACGCGCTCTCAGCCCAGGCCCCCACGTATCTCCGCTTCTGGCCCGTGGTGAGCCTCGGCTTCCGCATCGGCACCGGCCGCTGATCGGAGCAGGGTTCGGGCGACGGTCAGGACCAAGACCAGGAGCACCGGTTCCACCAGCGCCTTGAAGCGCACGTTCTCACCGAGCTCCATGGCGCAACCGATGACCACGGTGTATCCCACCATGCCGGCCATGTAGAGGACGGCCGGATGCCGTGGATCCGCCGTGTGCCCGCGCATCCTTCGTGCGCGCAGGACGAGCCAGAGGTGGGACATCAGCACGGCGGGGAAGAGGAGCGTGTAGAGCGATCCCGTGAACCCCAGACCGAAGCGTACCTCGAGCGCCTGGAACGCGGGACGCAACAACACCCACCGGTCGAGTGAGCCGATCCACCCCAGACGGGGTTTGTTGTTGCCCAGGTGGGTGAACTCGGAGGAGGGGGCCGAGAAGTTTCCGTAGGCCACGAGCACCGTGCGGAGATAGCGTCCAGGGGAAGAGAGGATGAGGGTGCGGGCAGCCTGGTTGTACTCCCGGGAGATCGCCGGCACGTTCACGTTGTGGAGGTTGTCGTCGGAGAGGAGGGGAACCGTACTGGTGGCGTCGAACCCCATGGCCCGGTACTCCGAGGGGATGGAGAACGGCGTGCGGGTGACGACGTCGGAAAAGCGTCCCTCCCGGTAGAGACTGTCCAGACGGGCGGGGGACTGTCCATAGAGCGCAACCCGCCACAGCCCCATCCCGTACCATGAGCTTCCCCCGAAGAACCCGGCTTGCGCGCGATTCTTCCCGTACCACGCCAGGGGAACGAGGCAGAGCAGCGCGGCCACGATCCACTGACGGCGGCCGAACCCACCGCCGGCCCTCAGGGCCAGAGGTACCGCCGCGGCCAGGAGAATCACGTGGAATAGGCTCCGCGTGAGCGTGAGCGCCACGATCACCGCGATGAATCCGAGCGCGAAAGAGGCATTCCCACGGCGGGACGCCAGGACCAGGAGGTACGCGCCCAGGGTGACCAGGAACATTCCCAGGATCGTGTAGAGAGCGTAGGCCTCGTACAGGAAGAGCGCGGGATGCACCGCCATGGCGAGGCCGGCGCCGAGGCTCAGCCTCCGGCTCCCCGTCAGGCTCCGGACGAGGAGCGCCACCAGGGTGACCGTTCCCGCGCCGAGAACGATTTGGAGTCCCTGGAGCACGAGGAGTTGGGCATCTCCGAACACCTCGAGCAACACGGCCCCCAGGGCGTTCCACAGCGGCGGTTGGGCGTGGAGGTGCCAGAGGCTCCGGAGCGCGCCTTCCTGGAGGTGCCGGAGCGGGATGTTCTGCCAGAACCAGTCCCACGGCTCGGGGCCGAAGTCGTGGACGATGGAGACGCCGCGACCCATCCAGAAATAGAGGGCCAGAAGGATGTGGAGCCCGCCCGGAAGAAGAGACTCCGTTACGCCGGCCACCCCCGGACGGCGGAAGAAGCCATTGCGGTGGGCGGGTGTGGTGGGTTCCGTCATCCGGTGTCTCGCTTTACGGGTCGGTTACGTTGTGGGAGAGTACGTGATCGTGTGCCATGTCTCCAGAGGCGGAGGGCGATCGTCCATGGGCGCTCCACGCGCGCATCACTCCCGGCCGGCTGCGTCTCGGCACCTCCTTCCCTGCGGGGAGGGAGGGGTCGACGTGGGGATGCTGGTGCTGCGCCCGGCGGCGGCGCGTTGTGCCCTCGTGCTCGCCCACGGCGCGGGTGCGGGGATGGAGCATCCTTTCATGGAAGGAGTCGGTGCGGCGCTCTTCGGCGAACGGATCGCCACGCTGCGCTTCGACTTTCCGTACATCGCCGCCGGGCGGCCCCTTCCGCCCAGGGTGGGCACTCTGGTTCCCCTCCTCCGCCGCGTGGTGGGCGTGGCGCCGGATCTGCTCTCCGGGCTTCCCCTCCTGGCCGGAGGGAAGTCCATGGGCGGGCGGGTGGCCTCCCTCGCCCAGGCGGAGAGCGATCTCGCCGGAGTCCGGGGGTTGGTGTTCCTGGGCTTTCCCCTTCATCCGGCCGGGCGCCCCGGCACCGGCCGCGCCGACCACCTGTCCGGCGTGGACCTCCCCACGTTCTGGGTGTCGGGTACGCGCGACGCACTGGCGGATCCGGGTCTCCTGAGGTCGACGGTGGCCTCGCTGGGAGGTCGCGCCACGCTGCACGAGATCGCGGACGCCGACCATGGGTTCGGCGTTCCCCGGCGCTCGGGGAGGACCGGGGAAGACGTATGGGGCGAGGTGGCGCGCGCCGTCTCGGCGTGGGTGGAGGCCACCTTCGGGTTCTGAGCCCCTGGTGGTGTTGACCGGACGGGGGCGGAGGAGCATTCTGACCGTCTGACACCACTCGAGAAACAAGAGGACGTTCATGGGCTTCCAGCTTCGTGGAGCGTACCGCTCCATCCGTCTCGCGTCGATCCTTCTCCTGGGCCTCATCGCGCTTCCCGCCGTGGAGGCCACACCCGTCTTCGCTCAGTCACGAGGAGGCGCCGTCCAGGAGGTGTTCCAGGGGCTACGTTATCGCAACGTGGGCCCGTCCCGGGGCGGCCGCGTTACCGCCGTGGCGGGGCATCCCGACCATCCTTTCACCTTCTATATGGGCGCCACGGGGGGAGGTGTGTGGAAGACGGAGAACTACGGGAACACCTGGGCGCCCATCTCCGATGGGTACTTCGCCACGGGGTCCATCGGCGCCATTCGGGTCGCGCCTTCGAACAGCTCCGTGGTGTACGTGGGGACCGGCTCCGACGGAATCCGTTCCAACGTGATCATCGGGAAGGGCGTGTACCGCTCGGACGATGCGGGGATGACCTGGACCCACCGGGGGCTCGAGAACACCGGTCAGATCGGCGCCGTGGAGATCCACCCGGCGAACCCCGACGTGGCGTGGGTGGCGGCGCTGGGGAATCCCTGGGCGCCGAGCATGGAGCGCGGCGTGTACCGCACCACCGACGGAGGCCGGAGTTGGGAGCACCTCCTCTTCACCTCGGACTCGGTGGGGGCCATCGACCTGGAGTTGAAGCCCGATGATCCGGAGGTGGTCTATGCCGCCCTGTGGCGCGGGGAGCGGAAGCCGTGGACCATCATCTCGGGAATGGAGGCGTCCGGAGGCGAAGACGGGATCTGGAAGTCCACCGACGGAGGCGACTCGTGGCGTCTGGTGAGCCAGGGGCTTCCCACGGGACTCATCGGGAAGATCGATCTGGCCGTGTCGGCCGACGACCCCGAGCGCGTGTACGCGCTGGTGGAGACCACCGACCCCGACGAGGGTCTCTACCGCTCCGACGACGCCGGTGAGACGTGGTACCTGACGAGCAACCAGAGCGGGATCATGAATCGGCCGTTCTACTACACGAACGTGGACGCCGATCCCACCGACGCCGACCGCGTGTTCGTGAACAACGAAGGGTTCTACGTCTCCACCGACGGCGGGTCGACCTTCCAGCGGCGGTCCACTCCCCACGGAGACAACCACGACATCTGGATCAATCCGGACAACCCCGACATCTGGGTCCAGTCCAACGACGGCGGGGCGAACGTGACGCTGGACGGCGGGCGGACATGGTCCACGCAGCACAACCAACCCACCGCCGAGCTCTATCAGGTCTACGTGGACGACCGTTTTCCCTACTGGCTGTATGCCGGCCAGCAGGACAACACCACCGTCATGGTTCCCAGCAATCCGCCGGAGGACGGCGCTCCCGGAGGCCATACTGCCCTCTGGCGCGACATCGGTGGCTGCGAGACGGGGCCGGCGGTGCCCAAGCCCGGCGATCCCGACATCGTGTACAGCAACTGCAAGGGACGATTCGGACGCTACAGCCATATCACGGGCCAGGAGAAGCAGTACTACGTAGGGTTCGGGAACCTGTATGGAGCGAACCCCGCCGACCTCCCGTACCGCTTCCAGCGGGTAGCCCCCATCGAGGTCTCTCCCCACGACCCCAACACCGTCTACCACGGCTCGCAGTATCTGCACAGGACCACCGACGAGGGGATCACCTGGGAGACCATCAGCCCGGACCTCACGGCCTTCCGCCCCGAGCGCCAGATGGCGTCGGGCTCGCCCATCACCCGCGACATCACCGGCGAGGAGCACTATTCGGTCGTCTACGCCATCGACGAATCGCCGGTGGAACGGGGGGTGATCTGGACCGGGGCCAACGATGGTCCCGTGCACGTTACACGGGACGGAGGCGTGACCTGGACGGACGTGACGCCACCGGACATGCCGCCGGAGGGGAGGATCCAGACCATCGACGCGTCGCCCCACCGGGCGGGGAAGGCCTATTTCGCGGGCTATCGTACCCTGATGGGTGATCTGCGACCCTTCATCTATCGCACCGACGACTACGGCGAGAACTGGACGCTCCTCACCCCCGGCGACAACGGGCTCCCGGGAGGCCACCCCACCCGTGCGGTGCGGGAGGACACCGAACGGGAGGGGCTGCTCTACGCCGGAACGGAGTTCGGGATGTTCGTCTCCTTCGACGACGGGGCCCACTGGGAGCCATTCCAGTTCAACCTCCCCGTCACGCCCATCACCGACATCAAGGTGACCCGGGGCGACCTGGCCCTCTCCACCATGGGGCGGTCCTTCTGGGTCATGGACGACCTCTCTCCCCTCAGGCAGTGGACGTCTCAGGTAGCCCGGGGCGGCTCCCACCTCTTCGAGCCCGCCCCGGCGTACCGGGTACGCGGCGGTGGCTTCGGCGGATTCGGCGACCCGGCTCCCGACGAGCCGGAGTGGTCCCGGAACGGAGCCGCCATCGACTACTACCTACCCGCCCGGGCGGAGTCGATGAAGTTGGAGATCCTCGACGCGGCCGGCGCGGTGCTGCGGACCTTCGAGGCGGCCGGCGCGGGACAGCGCGCCGAGGCCGCCCAGGAGATGCGCGCACCCTTCATGCGTACCAGAGGCGTGCCGCGCCTGGCGGATGGTGCGGGCGCACACCGGTTCGTATGGGATCTCACCGTGGCGGGGCCCGGGCGGGGCGGTCCCATGGTGGTCCCGGGGCGCTACGGGGCGCGACTCACCGTGGACGGCACCGCGCACACGGTCGGGTTCGACGTCCTCATGGACCCGAGGGTGGCGGCGGACGGCGTCACCGTGGCGGACCTCCGGGAGCAATTCGACCTGAGCCTGGCCGTCATCGCGGCCATGGAGGACGCCGGTGCCACCATCGATCGCCTCGAGGCGGCCATGGAGGACGCCGGAGAAGGTGACCTGCAGCGGCAACTGGACGAAATCCACGCGGCGCTGGTCACCGACGAGACCATCACGAGCTATCCCCAGCCCATGCTCGCGGCGCAACTCCAGTACCTGTACTCCAACCTCCAGACGGCGGACCAGAAGCCCGGGGCGGATCCGGCCGCGCGCCTGGTGGAGCTCAAGGCGGAGTTGGAGATGCACAAGGCCCGGTTGGAGCGCTTGCTCCGCACGATCACCGACGGAGAGGGCTGAGCCGGGCCGGCGGGAACGCCCGCCCGTGTCCCGCCGCCGGTCAGCGGCGGCGGGGCACGGGGTGCTCGCCGAGGATCTCGTCCAGGAGGTCCACGAGGCGCCGCGCGTGGTCGCGCGCGAACACCATGGGCGGCTTGATCTTGATCACGTTGTCGTCGGGGCCGTCGGTGCTCAGTAGGACGCCGCGCTCCCGGGCACGCTCCTTCACGTAGTACGCCGTGGCGGCGTCGGGGACGGGGTCGTCGCCGGGTCGGACGATCTCGATTCCCAGGAACAGTCCTCGCCCACGCACATCGCCCACTCCGGGGTGCCGTTCCATGAGCGCCTCCAGACCCGCGCGTAGCTCTCCACCCACCGCATCGGCGTGGGCCTGGAGCCCTTCGTCATGGATCACGCGGAGGACCGCCCGCCCGATGGCGGCCGACACCGGATTCCCGCCGAAGGTGCTGAAGAACTCCATCCCGGTCACGAAGGAGGAGGCGACCTCCCGGGTGGTCACCACGGCCCCCATGGGATGGCCGTTCCCCATGGGCTTCCCCAACGTCACGATGTCGGGGACCACACCGTGGGCCTCGAACCCCCAGAAGTGACTCCCCACACGACCGAACCCGATCTGGACCTCGTCGGCGATGCACACCGCGCCGCTGGCCCGGGCGTGCGCGTACGCCAGCGCGAGGTATCCCTCGGGGGGGTCGATCTGACCGCCGCACGAGAGGATGCTCTCGGCCAGGAAGGCCGCGGTCCGCACCGAGCGCGCCTCCAACGCCGCGCAGCACTCACCCACCGTGTCCGCGTATCGCGTGGCGCGCCGGGGGTCGTCCCGGCGGAAGCGACCACGGTAGTCGTCCGGGAGGGCGGCCGCCTCCACCCAGGGTGGAGGGCCCTCTCCCCCGGCGCGGGCGAACTTGTAGTGACTCACGTCCACCAGCCCCTGGGTGTTCCCGTGGTACCCGCTCTCGAGCACCACCACGCCCCGTCCTCCGGTGTGGGAGCGGGCGAGACGGAGGGCCAGCTCGTTGGCCTCCGAGCCGGAGTTCACGAACCAGCACACGGAGAGCGGCTCGGGAAGGGTGGCCACCAACTCCTCCGCGTAGGCGACCACCTCCTCGTGGAGGTAGCGCGTGTTGGTGTTGAGCACCCCCATCTGCGCCTGTCCCGCTGCCACGACCCGCGGGTGCTCGTGCCCCACGTGGGCCACGTTGTTCACGCAGTCCAGGTACTCCCGACCCAGGTCGTCGTACAGATGGGCGCCCGCCCCGCGGACCACGTGGATGGGCCTCCGGTAGGACAGGCTCAAGGTGGGCCCCAGCGCCCGCCGCCGCCGCTCCTCCGGAGCCTCCGCGTCCACGTAGGTGGTGGGGAGGTCCACACCCAGAATCAGGTCGGGATCCGGCGACAGGGAGGTCCACACCCTCCGTTCCCGCGGGAGGGCCACGCCGGGGAAGTCCACGCTGTGGTCCAGGAGGTCGGCGATGATCTGGAAGTGCAGATGCGGCGGCCAGTCCCCGTTCTCCGGATAGGGGCCGATGCGAGCGAAGGTCTCCCCGGCCTCGAGGGGTACTCCCACCTCGAGTCCCGCCAGGGACGCGCGCTCGAGGTGCCCGTACAGAGTCCAGAAGGGGCCCTCCGGGGAATCGTGCTCGAGGATCACCGTGGGGCCGTAGTCCAGGCGTCCCTCGTTGTCGTGCACACCGTGCACGCGGGCCGGAAGGGGGGAGCGGACCTCCGCCCCGGGCCGGTGGAAGATGTCGATCCCGAGGTGGACCGTTCGACGCTCCGGAAGCTCTCCAGCGCGCCCCGCGAAGGTCTCGGTGAGATAGAAGCCCCGCGGTTCGTCGTATCGTCCGATCCCCACGCTGGCGCCGGCGTCTTCCATGTGCCGGAACACCCGCCGCGAAAAGGCCGGGGTGTCTTCCGTGTCGCGGCCATTGAGGAGCGGACTCCCCACGCTCAGGTCCAGCACCACGGTCCCACCGTCGGTGGGAACGTCCATGACCGGCGCGCAGGACCCGCGCATCCCTTCCAGCCACGCCACCAGCGCCGGACTCCGGGGGGAGGGGGGGTATCCGCACACGTCGCGCAGGAGCCCACCGGCCACCCGGGGATGGATGGAATGGAGCGCTTCGAGGGTGGTCCACGCGGGGGACTCGCTCACGGTGAGATAGGGGTCGACCTCACCCCCTTCTCCGGCCGCCCGCCGACGCCACGTCGAGATGGACACGCTGGCCGCGAGGCGGGCACGGGCGAGAGGGAGGAGAGCGTCGACCTCGCCCTCCGTCAGCGGCCGCGTCGCATGGTATCCCCTCGCCACGGCGCACGCCGCGGCCAGAGGATCCTTCTGGCCGAGCATGGAATAGGCCACGGCGATGGCCGCGTCGAACACCGCGGGCGCCTCGTGGGCGTCGCCGAAGTCCAGCAGGGCCGACACCGAGGCTCTCCCGTCGTCGGTGACCGACACCAGGACGTTGTGTTCGTTGACGTCTCCGTGGATGAGTTGGCGCGGAAGCCCGGCCACTACGGACTCCACTCCCGCCACGGTCTCCAGCACGTCCGTCAGCAATCGTTTCCGGTGCTCTCCCACCTCGTCGCCGGGGAGGATCTCGAGTCCCCTGCGGATCACGCGGGCGGCATTGTCCAGTGACCAGTCGAAGTCGGGTCGGGGCGGGGGAGGTGTGGGGTGGTCCTCCAGGACCCGGTCCAGACGGGCGACGCTCCGGCCCAGCTCGATCAGGAGGTCGTCGGTCCACGGGCGGATGGAAGCCATCACCGCACCCGGAATGAAGGGGAGCACGCGCACGCGATGGCCGCCTTCGCCGTCGGAGAGTCGGGCCACGAGGTCGCCGCCGCGGGTCCGTATGACCCCCGGCGTGGGCACGTCCTCGCGCTCTCCCAGCCACGCGAGGAGCCCGGTCTCGAAGGTGAGTGCCGCGTCCGACTCCTCGGGAGACGTCATCTTCACCACGAAGCGAGCGCCCTCCCGGTCGGTGAGGAGGAAGTTCAGGTCCCGTTCCCCCGGAAGCGGCGACGCGGTGCCCTCCAATCCGAAGTGTTCCTCCGCGATCCGCGCGGCTTCCTCCGCGGTGGCTACGGGTCGTGACTGCACGTGGATCATCGGCGAGGGTCAGGGAATCGGTGGCGCCAGAACTCCGGAAGCTCCAATGAAGGGGGTTCCGCCACCGATGGAAAGCCCCCCGCCTTCGGGCGCCATGAAGAGGGTCCACCCCGCTCCCGTCAGGATCGAACGTCGACGGCCGAAGCGCGCGATGAGCGCTCCGGTCAACCCCGGATCCTCCGTGTCGAGGGTGATGCTGCCCACGCTCCGGATTCCTCCGGTCAGACCCCCGGGAAGGGTATCGCCGGGTACGCGGATCACGTGGTCACGCCACCGGACGGTGTACCATCCGTCCACGTGCCGATACGAACCGTCGTCGCCACGCGCCAGCTCCACCGAGAGGATGTCGGCGGGGGCGGACCCGGTGGGCCACCGTCCCTGGGATCGGTACTGCCCGGTGGCCCAACCCTCCAGCACCGCGACCATGTCCAGGGTCTCGGCGACGCGGGCCTCGTACCGTGCTCCCTCGATGCGCGGGTGGACGAGCGCCGCCAGCACCGCGATCACTCCCAACCCCACCGAAACCCCTCCGACGGTGAGTCCCCCGTGGTTGGACGGGTGCCGGATCATTGGCCGGTAGCCACCAGGATGGAGCGGAGAATGGCATCGAACTCCGGATCCGGATCGGCCGAGTCGAAGATCATGGGGCTTCCATCGGAGAGGGTGGCCACGAGCTGGAAGACCCTGCTGTTCGAGCGAACGTACAGGATGTCCGGAACGATGGCGCCCACCTCCTCCAGGGAGTCCGGGAGGCGCTGGGAAGCGAGGCGGAACGCCTCCACCTGGGCCGCCTGCATGACCAGCGCCCGCCGGATCCCGTCCGCGCGGACCGCGGCGGACGGGGCGGCCGGTGCGGGCGGACGTACCCACCGCGGGGGCAGGATCATGTAGTACCCCGCCAGGAGGAAGAGAAAGGTGGCCGCCAGTCCCTTCCACGCGGGTCGAACGATGTCCGGCGTGGGGCCCTTCAGCCGCTCGTCGAGATGAGCGGCCTCGGACATGATGGCGGCCAGGAGGCGATCACGCTCTCGCTGGTCGGATACGGCGCCATTGCGATGGAGGACTTCTTCGGGCGGGGGCACTGAGGAACCTCGGTGTTGGAAAGACCCTGCGTCTATGTCCAACATAAGGTGGTCCGGGTGCTCCCGTCACGGATTAATCCAGTAGTTCACCTTGATGACGAAGATGTCGTCGAAGGGCACTCGCCAGATGGCGTTGACGTCGCGGCGGAGATCGAAGTCTCCCACGGCGCCGTCCCCACTGCCGGCTTGCTGCCACGCCAGGAACAAGGTGGAGCCCGGCCGCCACTCCCAGCGGAGCACGGCGGTGCTCCGTAGAGAGCGGAAATTGAAGTCCGCCTCGTCGACGGTGTTCCCGGTATCCGTGAAGTCGTAGGTCTCGGGCGCCGCGAGTTCCCTGGTTCCCCCGAAGTCCCCCACGGCCACGAAGGGCTGGGAGTAGAGCTGGAGGGAGAGGCGCGGCGTGAAGGTCACGTTGAGGCGTGTCTCCATGGATACGGTGGTCTGCTCGAGTGGGGCGAAGACGTAGCGAGCTCCGTAGGTGGTCGTGGCGGACGGGTCGGGTGCCGTGAAGAGGTACTGAGCCTCGTTACGGGACCGCATGTAGAACGGGTGCAGGGAGAGCGTCCACCAGGGCGAGAGCTTGAGCCCCAGGTCGAACTCGACTCCGCGATTCCATCCTCCGTACGAATCGCTGCCGATCCGGCCCGCCGCGCTGTAGGTGATCGACTTCCTGCGATCGGAGGAGATCCCACCGTTCAAGCTCCAGTTGGCGGGCCGTTCCATGAGGGGTCCTCCACGTGTCGAGCGGTCGTCCAGCGCCCGCGCGAAGTACATCAGATTGATCTGCGCTCCCCACCAGTTGAGATGCTGGAAGTGGCCGCTCAGGACATAGAAGTTGAGGATCTTCTGTCCGGAATAGTTCTTCTCCAGGCGGGCGTTTCCCGACAGGTAGTAGCTCCTCAGGAACGAACCCGGCTGTGTTTCGATGTACGCCAGGCTACCGGCCACGTCCCGCCGGTCCGTGCGGGTCTGGAAGCCGAGGTCGTTCACCTCGTACCGTGGACTCGTGGCGGCCACCGCCAGGTTGGTGCGCCAGTGGCGTCCCGCCTGCTTCCCCAGGGAGAGGCCCACCGAGTATCCGGACATGGACGTGCTGGTGGAGTCCACGCCCAGGTGGTCGGCGTCGGGACGCTGGAAGAAGTGGTGCCCGAGCCGCTGGAGGCCCACCAGGGAGCGGACGTCGCCCTCCACCCGGCTGCCCACCGCGCTTCCCTGGACGACCCACGTCCGGTTGGCGAACTCGTGGCGGAAGTCGATTCCGCCGGCGTACGCGCCGTCACGGAGGACGGCGCGGAGCTCGTCGGTGGGGAGGCGCCGATTGGCGGCCGTGAACATCCCTCCGATGGAGGTGCGCCCGTCTTCGGAGTCCTTGCGGACGCGGCTGACCAGGTAGTTGGCCAGAGGCTCCACCACCGCGTCTCCGGAGAGGCCGCCGGTGTCGAGGAAGTGCCCCCTCTCTTCGGCCGTGACGGCCTCCATGACGCCCACCGACCAGCCCCCGGACGTCTTCCCGGAGAGCTTGGCGGCTCCGAGGATGCTCGTGTTGTCGGGGACCTCCACGGTGGTCACTCCGCGGGGGAGGCCGATCTGCGGGCGCCGGCCGATGCGGCGGCTGTAGAAGATCTGTCCGCCGGACGTGTTCCGCCCGAAGTCGAAGATCTCGCTCCCCTCCACGAAGAAGGGGCGCTTCTCCTCGTAGAACGTCTCGTACACGGAGAGGTTGATGACCGCGGGGTCCACCTCCACCTGGCCGAAGTCGGGGTTCGCCGTGGCGTTCAGGGTGAAGTCGGAGGTCACGCGATAGAGGAGGTCCATCCCGCCGGACAGGGAGTGGTCGCCGTTGGTGGGCGGACGCACACCGTCGCCCACGTACTCGCTCCGCTGCACGGCGTAGGGAAGCACCTCCAGGCGCTTGCCCGGCCGCACGTCGTTCATCCCCACCAGATGTCCATACGTGGGGATGCCTCCCTGCTCCGACTTGGGAGTGAAGGAGAGGACCGCGTACTCCCGCCGCCTCCCGATCACCCGTTCGATCTGGATCCCCCAGGTGGGGTCCGCGGAAGCGGCGAACCTCAGCTGGCTGAACGGGATGCGATACTCGGCCGTCCAGCCGTCGTCGTCGATGGAGGCCGCCGCGTCCCATACCGCGTCCCAGGAGAGGTCGTCCTGCTCGTGGCCACGCGTGCTCATGGACTTGGTGGCGTCGCGCTGTACACCCGAGGGGTTCACGTCGAAGGAATAGGCCGTCCGGTGGTCATGGTAGGAATCGATGACCACGCCCACCCAGTCGGCGTCCAGCAGGTCCATGTCCCTGCGTCCCAGGCGCGTGCTCACCGGCTGATCGTCGAAGAGGCGCAGACCGACGTAGAGGGCTTCGTCGTCGAAGAGGATGCGCGCCTCGGTGGGCTGGCTCACCGGTCGGCCCTCTTCGGGGTCCACCTGGGTGAAGCCCGTCACCACGCGGGCCGACGCCCAGGCGGCATCCTCGAGGCGGCCGTCCACGACGATCCCGGCGGTGAGCCGGGTGGCCTGCACCACCGGTCGCGCGGCCTCGCCGCCGCCATCCTCCTGCTGCGCGGCGAGAGGGAGCGTGGGGATGATCGACGCGAGGGCGAAAACCGCCCGAACCGTGATGGAGCGCATGGGGCCGTGGAGTGAAGGGAGACGCGGGGGCACCGCGAGCGGCGCAGTCCACTAGTACGACGCATCCCGCGCGAATAATGTTGCAGCGGGGGTCCCGGCCCAGCGCCGAGACCCCCCGGGCAGGGCGCTCAGTTCCGGGTGAGCTTGCGGTACTTGATGCGATGGGGCTGGAGCGCGTCGTCCCCGAGACGGCGGCGGCGATCCTCCTCGTATTCCTGGTAGTTCCCTTCGAACCAGACCACGCGACTGTCTCCCTCGAAGGCGAGGATGTGGGTGGCCACCCGGTCCAGGAACCACCGGTCGTGGGAGATGACGAGCACGCATCCCGCGAAGTCGAGGATGGCGTTTTCCAGGGCCCGGAGGGTGTCCACGTCCAGGTCGTTGGTGGGCTCGTCCAGGAGCATCACGTTTCCGCCGGACTTGAGGAGCTTGGCCAGATGCAGCCGGTTCCTCTCACCTCCGGAGAGCACGCCCACCTTCTTCTGCTGGTCGGACCCACGGAAGGCGAACCACGAGAGATAGGCCCGGGGATTGACCTCGGCCCGGCCGAACTGCAGAACGTCGGCGCCGCCCGTGACCTCCTCGAACACCGTCTTGTCGGCGTCGAGGGCCTCCCGGGACTGGTCCACGTAGGACAGCCGGACGGTTTCACCGACCTTGACGTCGCCGGCGTCGGGCTGCTCATCGCCCACGATCATGCGGAAGAGGGTGGTCTTCCCCACGCCGTTGCCGCCCACGATGCCGACGATGGCACCGGGGGGGACGTCGAAGTTCAGGTCATCGATGAGGAGCCGGTCACCGAACCCCTTGGACACTCCGGTGGCCCGGATGACGGTGGTGCCGAGTCGGGGGCCCTTGGGGATGAGGATCTCCGCGGTGCGGACCTGCTCCCGTTCGTCCGCGCTGAGGAGTTCCTCGTAGGCACTGACCCGCGCCTTCCCCTTGGCATGGCGCGCCTTGGGTGCCATCCGGATCCACTCCAATTCCCGGTCGAGGGTGCGTTGCCTCGCGGACTCCTGCTTCTCCTCCAGACGCAACCGCTCCTTCTTCTGCTCCAACCAGGACGAATAGTTTCCCTTCCAGGGGATCCCCTCACCGCGATCGAGCTCGAGGATCCACTCGGCCACGTTGTCCAGGAAGTAGCGATCGTGGGTGATGGCCACGATGGTTCCCGGGAAGGCTGCGAGGTGGTGCTCCAGCCACGCCACAGACTCGGCGTCCAGGTGGTTGGTGGGCTCGTCCAGGAGGAGCATGTCGGGCTCTTCCAGGAGGACCCGGCAAAGTGCCACGCGTCTCCGTTCGCCCCCGGAAAGCGTTGTCACGTCGGTACTTCCGGGAGGCAGGCGGAGTGCGTCCATGGCGATCTCCAGCTTCCGGTCCAGCTCCCACGCACCTGCCGCGTCTATGCGATCCTGAAGGCGCGCCTGCTCTTCGATGAGCGCGTTCATCTCCTCGTCCGAGGAGACCTCGCCGAACTTCATGCTCACCTCTTCGAAGCGTCGAAGGAGGTTGCGCGTATCCGCCACGGCGAGCTCGACGTTCCCCTTCACGTCGAGGGTGGGGTCCAGCTCCGGCTCCTGGGCCAGGTATCCTACGCGGGTCCCCTTGGCCGCCCACGCTTCGCCCTGGAAGTCGGCGTCGAGGCCGGCCATGATCCGCAGAAGCGAGCTCTTTCCCGACCCGTTCGGACCCACGACCCCGATCTTGGCGCCCGGGTAGAAGGAGAGGCTGATGCTCTTGAGGATCTCCTTTTTCGGGGGGACGATCTTCGAGAGGCGGTGCATATGATAGATGAACTGGGGTCCGCTCATGTTGGCCTGGGTGCTTGTTGACGTAGGTCGGGTCGGGGGCGATTCTGAAGAGGGTTTCGGGGCGTAATCTAACGCTCCGGAGGCCCGGATTAGAGGGCGGAGGTTGCCATTCGGTCTTCGATGCGCAAGTTTGGCTCCCGCTTACCCCCCCCAGAGCATGACCGGGGATCCACCTGACCCCGAACAATTCAACCCGAAATGGATCAATCTGCCCGTACAGGGCCGGCGAACGCGCCGGGAGAAGGCGAAGGTACGCCGAACGAGACCGTTCTGGTCGTGGATGACGACCGGTCCGTTCTCGGGGTGGCCAGCAAGGTGCTGCGCCGAAGTGGCTACAACGTGGTGGAAGCCAGCGGGGGCACCGAGGCTCTGGCCGCGGTCGAGAAGCTGGAGGGCCGCGTGCACCTTCTTCTCACCGATGTCGTCATGCCGGGGATGAACGGCCGGGAGCTGAGCCAGGAACTCACGGCCCGGTACCCGAACGTGCGGGTCCTCTTCATGTCCGCCTATACCGAGGACGAAGTGATCCTGCACGGTGTGCGTGTCGCCGAAGTGGACTTCATCTCCAAGCCCTTCACCATCGACGGTCTACGCAGGAAGGTCCGGATCATCCTCGACCGCGAGTGACGTCCGGATCCGGGCGTGCGCCACGAACATGTCGGTGGCGCACACCCGATCCCTCTCCCCATCCAGCTACGCGTCCTTCTTCTTGGCCCACCGCCAGGCCGTGCGGGCGAACAACACGTAGGCCACCGGGAACGCCACGCACTGCACACTGGTCTTGATCACGGCCTTGGTGAGCCCCACGCTGATGGGGCCGGGCTGCACGGACTTCAGCGCCAGGGGGACGTTGGTCCAGTAGAGCAGAGTGGCCGCCACGATGAATACCGCCAGGAAGACGAATCCGCCCGCGACCACCCTGAGCGGCCAGGCCGCCTCCGCCTCACTCAGTCCGACCATGACCAGGATCATCCCGAACGTCACGCTGAGCATCCCGTTGAGGCTGGAGGTGATGGTGCCGAACTCCCACTCCCGGTTCCCGAAGTCCGTGGGGAGCCAGGTGAGGAGCACGTCGGCGCCGGCCACCAGGAGAAAGAGGGTACCCGTCCACCCCAGGATCCTGAGGAGGGTCCCGTGGGTGATGGTTCCGTCATGGCTAGTCGAATTCATACTCAGGCTTTCCCGAAATCGAGGGTGGCAGGTAGTGACTCACGGAACACGATGGTATCGCCATCCGTGGGTGACAGGCAAAAGAAAACCCCCGCGGACAAGAGAGGCTTGCCCGACGAGGGTCTTCACTGAAGCATGAACTCCTCGCGCGGAGTACCACACTCCAGGGGGGGTACTAGGCCAGGTCCTCCTCCTCGTCTTCGCGGCGGCGGCGGATCTGCACGCCACCCACCCCGGCGAGGCCGGTTCCCAGCAGAAGGAGCGTCATGGGCTCGGGCACCACGGAGCAGTTCCCGCCCTCTCCCGTGATGCACTGGGTGGAGTCACCGTTGGGGCCGTTCTGGCCCTGGATGAGCATCTCCGTGGAGGCCAGATCCCAACTGCCCTGGACCTGGAAGGTGATGGTGATCCATCCGGCCTCTGTGAACCCGGTGCCGGAGTCATAGCAGGGGTTCTCCCAGAGTTGGTTGCTTCCGGAGGGAGACTCCCCGGGGTCACAGGCGTTGGCGATGGAGTTGTCCACGCTGCTCGAGCCACCGTTGGCGGAGGTGGCGAAGTCCAGAGAGATGCCACCGGCGTTGTTGGGGTCACCGAGCTGCCACATGGCGGGCGAGTCGCCGGACCGTACGGGACCCGTCATGAACAGGCTGCCGGCAACGGTCGTGACGGCGCCGGTGTTGAAGAAGCCGATCTTCGTGAAGACCGTTCCTCCGAACGTTCCGCCGTATCCGGACATGTTCCAGACCTTCATGGTGACGTTGCTGACACCCAGGAGGTCCGGTGCGCTCACGGATACCTGTACTGCCGCGCAGGTGTTGAAGGTCGTACCACCACAAACCAGCCAGTCCCGGCTTTGCGCCTGGGCATTCGTGCTGGTCAGGGTGAGAGCCACGAGGGCGGCCGCTCCCAGAATCCCTGTCTTCATCTTCATTTCGACACCTGTTGCGGAGAGTCTTTACGGTGCGCGGGCATACCGACGCACCGGAGTACTTTGCAAAGTGCATGCCCGGGGACGGCGAGGTGGCCGGACGGCGGGTCGAGCCGGGTGGAGTGGGGTGAAAGTCCTTGTCGGACAACGGTTCCCGCCACTCGGGAGTCGGGTGAAGGGGAACCGCCTCTCTCCGTGCTCCCGAACCGGGCCGAATGGGATGTGGTAACCGTGCAACAGATTGTCACGGCTTCGCCACAATCCCTCAGGGCGCGGCCTCGAGTGCCATGTC
>JAOUPR010000042.1 GCA_029879725.1 Gemmatimonadota bacterium
CGCCGGGATGAAGGCTCGGCCGGACGAGCCGGTGGGATGCATCAGGACCAGGACCGGCACGTCCACCGGTGAGAGCCCGAGGGGCGCATAGTAAGCGCCGGAGCGCCCGGCCGCGTTCGAGACCCCCACGTCGTGGATCGGGGCCGACTCGGACCCGGCGGCATCGAGCTGCGATCCGTCGGGGCCATCGGCCCGCAGGTAGAGGGCGGCGCCGATCGCCACCGCGGCGATCAGGAGTAGTCTTCCGTTCATCCTTCACGTCCCCGGGGATGGTGGAGGGTGGGAGTCGCTGTGGGGCTCCCACCTGATGCGCGGCGGACCACCCCGAGGCTCGTCCCCGCGGGGGCGCCTCCGGGCAGGGATGCCACGGTCGCAACGTACGCCGCAGCCCCTCCGTCCGACAGCCGTGTGACCTTCCGGAAGATTTCCCTTGCACATACTGTCGGTGGTCGATATATAGAGTCACGATATAACAACCGTCGAGGTATCGACGTCACCGACCACCTGGAGGAATTGCGACGTGCCCGAAGACGATTTCGACATCCAGGGGTTCGCCCGTGACATCAACGAGCTGCTGATCCTCTCCGCGCTACGTTCCGAACCGAAGCACGGATATCAGATCGTCCTCGACATCGAGAACGAGAGCAACGGTCTGTTCCGCTTTCGCCACGGCACGCTCTATCCCATCCTGCACCGGCTGGAGAAGGAAGGGCTGATCCGCGGGACGTGGTCGAAGGACGTGGGGCGAAAGAAGAAGGTGTACTCCCTGACGGGAAAAGGGCGGAGACACCTTTCCGGAGAGACCGGCCGTGTCGAGGACGTGGTGTCCCGACTCGTGCGAGTGCTCCGTGGCCCCGACCAGGCGCCCGCATGAACTCCGGTCCGGTGAGGGTGTTTCTTCCCGTCATCCGACGGCTCGAGGGAGCTCTGACCGTCCCGATCCCGAGCCGGGTGCGGATCCTCCGTGAGCTCGAGGACGATCTGGAGGCGCTGCGTGCTCGGCTGGAGGCCGAGGGTGTGGCGCCGCCGGAGGCGGTGAGAAGGGCGTTGGAGGCGCTCGCTCCGGACGCGGCTTCATTGAGCCGATTGGCCGATCTCCACACCACACGCTACCACCGCTCCACCCGCCGTCTGGGGAGCGATCGACTGAAGCTCCTCGAACGATCCGCTCTCGCGGTGGCCACGGCATCGGTGTTGGTGGTCGAGACCACGATTCTGGTGCGGGGCGATCTCCTCCGGCACGCGAGCCCGTTTCTCTGGTTGGTCGTGGCCTGTGGATCGGTGCTCTTCGCGCTGGTGGGAGCCAAGGTGTTCGAGCTCTGGATCAAGGGGGACCACCGGAGGCCGGAGCGCGGCATCGGGACGATTCTCTGGTTGGCGGGGCTCACCCTGGTCGCGGGGTTCGGGGGAGTCATGGTGGATCTCATTCGCATGGCCGGAATCCTGGAGCGGTCTCCGGAGCTCGCCACGACGTTGGTTCCCGTCTGGTTGGTGCGCGACTGTACCCTCCTCTCGGTTTCCATTCTTCTGGCCGGAGCAGGATGCCTCGGCTGGATGGTGCTCACCCAGTGGTTGTCTCTCGTGTCGGAAGACCGACTCGAATTCCTCGACCTCGGTGGACACTTCACTTCCCCTTCAAGGAGGCATCATCATGAGCGTGCTCTGGCATGAACTCGGATTCATCCGTTGGCCGCTGGCGTTTTCCGTACTGGCGGTGGGTGCCCTCACCCTCTGGTCGGCGCTCCGCCTGTTTCGGCCCTCCGCGGTGGCGGATCTGCGGACCAAGGCGTGGCTGGACGCCATCCTGTTCTGGGGAGGCTTCGCGCTGATCAGCGGCGTGTTGGGGACGCTGGTGGGGATCATCATCGCCTCCCAGGCCATCGAGGCGGCCGGCGCGGTGTCGACCAGCCTCGTCTGGGGCGGGATCAAGATCGCTCTGGTGAGTTCCGCCATGGGGGCGCTGACCCTCGCCATGGCGGCTCTGTGCTGGTTCGTGCTGCAGCTCCGGTGGAGGCTCCTGGTCGCGGGCGAAGCGGAGGCCCTCGCCGGATGAGGGGCGGGCAGGGCCATCGCGGGCGGGCTGCCGCGGAGTACGGGTAGAGCCTCCCGTTCGGGTCGGGAAGCGACTTCGGGGAGCGCCTCGGCATCCGCCGGGCGCTCCCTGTGTTTCCCCATGGACACCCCGGACCCATGCGGTGATCTTCCGCCAAGCCCCGAGCTCCCCGACACCCCACGCGCCGTGCGCCGGACTCAAAGATCCATCCTCCTCTTCTGGGGACCGTTGGCGGCCACGTGGCTCATGATGGCCACCGAGGGTCCCTTCCTGGCGGCGATCATCGCCCGTCTCGCCGACCCCAAGTTCAACCTGGCCGCGCACGGGGTCGCCTTCGCCTTCGCGATCCTCATCGAGGCTCCGGTGATCATGATCATGAGCGCGTCCACGGCGCTGGTGGAGGATCGGCGGAGTTACCTCCGACTCCGGAATTTCTCCAACGCCTTGAACCTGGGCGCGACGGTTCTTCTCCTGGTCTTCCTCGTGCCGTCCGTGTACGACGGGGTCATGCTGGGTCTCATCGGCCTCCCCGTCGAGGTGGCAGAGCTCACCCATGGGGCGCTGTGGCTCTTCCTCCCCTGGCCGGCGGCCATCGGGTACCGGCGTTTCCTGCACGGGGTGCTCATCCGGTCGGGGAGGACGCGGCTGGTGGCCTTCGGGACGGGGATCCGCCTCACCGCCATGGCCACGGGCGCCTTCGTGGGTGCCGCCGTGCTGGAATTTCCCGGTGCGTGGGTGGGTGCCCTGGCTCTGGCCACCGGAGTGTGCGCCGAGGCCGTGACGGCGCGGTGGATGGCGCGGGAGACGGTGCGTGAGATCCTGGCGGTGGAGCCCGTCGAGGGTGCCACCGACGACGAGGGGCTCAGCTATGGGGCCATCGCCCGCTTCTACTATCCCCTCGCGTTGACGTCACTGATCGGCCTCACGGTGCAGCCCATGCTGACCTTCTTCATGGGACGGTCGATGGCGCCCATCGAGTCGTTGGCCGTCTTCCCGGTCGTGCACGCGCTCTCCTTCATCTTCCGCTCGTTCGGGCTGGCGTTCCAGGACGCCGCCATCGCCCTCATGGGGAAGAAGCACGAGCATCAGCCGGAGCTGTCCCGCTTCGCCCTCGGTTTGGGGTTGGCCACATCCGCCGGCCTCGGGGTGGTGGCGTTCACGCCCATGGCGGGGGTCTGGTTCGAGACCATCTCCGGGCTGACGCCGGACCTCACGGCGTATGCCCTCCTGCCGGCGCGCATCCTCTTCCCCTTCCCGGCGCTCGCCGTCCTCCTCTCCTTCCAGAGAGCGATCCTGGTGAAAGCGCACCGGACCCGCCCCATCACCGTGGCCACGGGGATCGAGGTGGGCGTGGTCGCGCTGTTGTTCACCACCCTGGGCTGGGGACTGGATCTGGTGGGTGTCACGGCGGCCTTCACGGCGTTCCTGGGAGGGCGGCTGGCGGGGAACCTCTATCTGATCCCGAAGTGTGCGCAGGTGGTGCGCGGGTCCTGATCCATTGACCCCCGGTCCCGGGGTCCGTAGCCTGCGGATCCCGATTCACACTATGACGAGGTTGGAGTTATGCGTCGCTTCATGACGCTGGCGGGCGCGGCGATCCTGGCATCCATGGTCGGATCACCGGCGCTCGACGCCCAGCAGATGGATAGCACGGCCTTCCAGGCACTCACGTACAGGATGGTGGGCCCCTACCGGGGTGGCCGCTCCACGGCGGCGACCGGATTTCCCGACGATCCCGATCGCTGGATCATGGGGACCACGGGCGGAGGGATGTGGCTCAGCACCGACAACGGCGGGTCGTGGGAGAACATCTCCGACGCGTACTTCGGCGGGTCCATCGGAGCGGTGAAGGTGGCCGACGCGGATCCCAACGTGATCTACGTCGGTACCGGATCGGTGGACATCCGCGGGAACACGTCGGCGGGGCACGGCGTCTGGAAGTCGTTGGACGGTGGGAAGAGCTGGCGCTTCATGGGCCTTCCCCAGGCGGGGCAGATCGGGCGGATCGAAGTGCATCCCCGGAACGCCGACCTGGTCTACGTGGCCGCTCTAGGCCACGCATTCGGGAAGAATCCCGAACGAGGGATCTTCCGGTCGCGTGACGGTGGCGAAAGCTGGGAGCACGTGCTGGCCCTGAACGATTCCACCGGCGCGTCCGATCTCACCATGGACGTGCGCAACCCGCGCATCCTGTACGCGGGGATGTGGCGCGGCGAGCGCAAGCCGTGGGCGCTCATCTCCGGCGCGACGGAGGGCGGGGTCTACCGCTCCACCGACGGTGGCGACTCGTGGGAGAAGCTCGGCGGCGGCCTTCCCGAAGGCGTGGTGGGGAAGGTCGGCGTGACGGTATCGCCGGCCGATCCCGAACGGGTGTGGGCCATCCTCGAGGCCGAGCCGGCCGGTGGCGTCTACCGCTCCGATGACGGTGGCGACACGTGGACGCGCACGAACTCGGAGAACCGACTCCGGCAGCGCGCGTGGTACTACATGCACGTGCAGGCCGATCCGCGGGATCCGAACACCGTGTACGCGCTGAACACCAGCCTCTACCGCTCGGTGGACGGCGGGAAGACGTTCGACGCCATCCCCGTTCCCCACGGCGACGTCCATGACCTGTGGGTCCACCCCTCGGATCCCGACCGCATGATCGTCGCCGACGACGGGGGCGGGCAGGTCACGGTCAACGGTGGCGCGACGTGGTCCACCTACTACAACCAGCCCACGGCCGAGCTCTACGACGTGGTGGTGGACAACGCCTTCCCCTATCGCCTCTACGGAGCCCAGCAGGACAACACCACGATCTCGGTGCCGGCGTGGAGCTCCGGAAACACGCTCTACCCCAAGGAGCACTGGCGGAACGTGGGCGGATGCGAGACGGGACCGGTGGCTCTCCATCCCGATCATCCGGAGATCGTGTACGCGGGGTGCTACGGCGGCGTGATCGATCGGTACGACCTGGAGAAGGACCAGGTCCGCAACATGAATATGTATCCCCAACTCCAACTCGGGATGGCGGGAGCGGATCTCACGCACCGCTTCCAGTGGGTGTCGCCCATCGTCGTCTCCATGCACGATCCCAACACCGTGTACCACGGGTCGCAGCACGTGAACCGGACCCGTGACGGGGGGCTCACCTGGGAAACGCTCAGTCCGGATCTCACCACGGACAACCCGGCCCACCAGGTACAGTCCGGAGGCCCCATCAACGCCGACGTGACGGGGGTGGAGATCTACAACGTGGTCTTCTCCATCGCCGAGTCACCCTTCACGCCCCGGGAGATCTGGGCAGGGTCGGATGACGGTCGCCTGCACATCTCGCGGGACGACGGAGCCACCTGGACGGAGATCACGCCCCGGGGGATGCCGGCGCTGGGCACGGTGGACGAGATCGAGCTCAGTCGCCACGCGGAGGGTCGCGCCTATGTTGCCGTCCACGCATACCGGCTGGACGACTTCCGTCCGTACATCTTCCGGACCGATGACCACGGAGCCACCTGGCGCCTCCTCACCGACGGCCGGAACGGGATCCCGGCCGACCACCCGGTGCGCACGGTCCGCGAGGACCCGGAGCGGGAGGGTCTCCTCTTCGCCGGGACGGAGCGGGGTGTGTTCGTGTCCTTCGATGGGGGCGGGAGATGGCAGTCGTTCCGGCGCAACCTTCCCGTCACTCCGGTAACGGGGATGAAGGTGGCGCACGACGACCTGATCGTCTCCACCCAGGGGCGGTCCTTCTGGATCCTCGACGACGTGACTCCTTTGCGGCAGCTCTCTGCCCAGGTGGTGGCGAGCGCGGGTCACGTCTTCACTCCCCGCGACGCCTATCGCGTGAACAACGCCGGGTCGGGCGGTGGTCTGGCGGAGCTCTCGCCGGAGGCCGCGCCCCAGGGGGCGCTCCTGCACTTCTGGGTGAAGGAGGTCCCGGAAGGCGAGGTACGGATCGACGTGGTGGACGCGCGCGGAGAGGTGGTCCGGACCTTCTCCTCCGACTCGACCGCCTCGGAGGAGGCGCGGACGCCCCGGATGCGCCTGCACGCAGGACAGAATCGTGTGACGTGGGACCTCACCTACCCGGGCCCGGAGACTCCGGAGAGCGCGGTCATCTGGGGGTATACCGGGGGCGTCAAGGCGCCTCCGGGGGAGTACCGGGTGCGCCTGGCCCTGGTGGGCGAGCAGGTGGGGGAGGCTTCCTTCCGGCTCCTGGCCGATCCGCGGATCCCCGAGGTGACGCAGGCCGACTACGACGAGCAGTTCCGGGTGGCCACGGAGGTGCGCGATTCCATCACCGTGGTGACCCGGGCCATCGAAGCTCTCTCCGCCATCGGGGACCAGGTGGAGGCCGTCATGGAGAAGGCGCAGGCGGCGGGTCAGGCCGACGTGCTGGAGGCGCTGGCGGACACGCTCACCACCAAGTCCACCGGCGTCCACGAGGAGCTTCAGCAGACGAAGAACCGGTCGGGCCAGGATCCCATCCGGTTCCCGCCGCGCCTCGATAACCAGTGGGTGGAGCTGTACAACTACATCACGGGGGTGGACGGGTACATCTCCGGCGGGCCGGAAGGGCGCCCCACGGAGGGGGCGTACCGGCGGCTCGGTGACCTGAACTCCGACTGGGCCGAGGTGCGCGCCCGTTACCAGGCCATCCTCCAGAACGAGCTGCAGCGGTTCAACGAGTTGGTGGAGCGGTTGGGGCTTCCCGCCGTGGTGTTGTCGGATCGGCCCAGGATCGTGTCGTAGGGGGTCCGGCGGGACCGCTGAACGTGGGTGGGGAGTGGGCTCGGCGCCTGCTCCCCACTTCATGTTTCCGGGAGGGGAAACTCCCGGTTGCGCGGGATGCGGGGGAGACGCGTTATTTGGTGTGACCCTCCTCCAGTCCGACCCCCCAGGGAGGTTTTCATGTACGCCCCATCGGTGCCGAACCGGATCCGGTTCCTCCTTCTTTCGCTCCTTCTTCTGGTTCTCGGGCTTCCCACACAGGTCGCCGGGATTCCCGCCTTCGCTCGCAAGTACAAGGTGACGTGCGCGCTGTGCCACGCGCCCTTCCCCCGCCTCAACGCCTTCGGCGAGGAATTCGCGGGGAACGGGTTCGCGCTCGTCCGCGGCGAGCGACCGGTCGATACGCTCTGGGTGGGGGACGATATGTTGCGGCTCCAGCGGGACATCCCGCTGGCGATCCGGATGGACGCCTACATCATGGGGTTGTCCGAGTCCGGCGAAGGCGGCGTGCAGTCCGATCTCCAGACGCCCTGGGGGATCAAGCTTCTCTCGGGGGGCCAGATCACCGACGACATCTCCTACTACATGTACTTCTACATGAGCGAGCGGGGTGAGCTGGCGGGGCTGGAGGACGCCTACCTGCAGTTCAACGACGTCGCCGGGTCCGGTGTGGACCTGATCGCGGGTCAGTTCCAGGTCTCCGATCCCATGTTCAAGCGGGAACTTCGGCTGGAGTACGAGGACTACCAGGGATATCGGGTGCGTGTGGGAGACGTGAGGGCGGATCTCACCTACGACCGTGGACTCATGGCGATGACGTCGCCCTGGACGAACGGTGACCTGGTGGTCCAGGTGGTGAACGGACGCGGGCTGAGCGAGGCCACGTCTTTCCGCACCTACGATCAGGACTCCTGGAAGAACGTCGCCGCACACTTCTCGCAGGACCTCGGCTTCGCCCGCCTGGGCGCCTTCGGATACGCCGGCAAGGAGAAGTCGGAGGGATTGGAGAGCACCATCCGCGTGATCGGCCCGGACCTCACCGTGCCCCTGGGGCCGCGCCTGGAACTCAACGCCCAGTACCTGTACCGGAGAGACGGCAACCCGTTCTTCCTCACTACCTGTACCGACGCGGCCTTCCGTTGTGACACGGGAGCCGACGATCCGTTGGCCACGGAAGTGGACTCCTATCTCGGCGAGCTCGTCTGGTCTCCCCGGGGGGCCATGGGGAGGTGGTTCTTCACCGCTCTGTACAACCGGGTCGAGTCGGACCGGACCGTCTTCCGGCTTCGCCTGGGTGAAGAAGACGGTTCACCCGGCTACCTCGATGCCTACGAGACGATTTCGGTGGGGGCCCACTACTTCCAGGCTCGGAACGTCCGACTCACGGCCGAGGTGGCATGGGACCGGATCGTCGAGCGTGCCCGGTTCACCACGGGAGTAGTGACGGCGTTCTGATTCGGGGTGGGGGGGAGCAGGACGGGCAATTTCGTTCTATCTTTCTGCCTCCCGCTCCCCCCCTTCCCACCCGGCGGCATGGCTGAATCCCCCGACCACGAAGTATTGGCGTCCGACGGTCCGTCCGTCGCGAACGCGGGCCCCGGCACGGACGAGCGCCGCGTGGCGTCGGCGGTGCGAGAGGGCCTGACGACCCACCTCGCGGGTCGGAGGGAGACCGCGGACGTGGGCCAGGTGGCTCTCGCGGCGGCTACCGTGTTCATCTTCTGGGGCACGGTCACCCCATATTGGGGAATCGGGTGGCTGGCGGCCTTCGTTCTCTCCGCGGCTCTACGTAGACGGATCAGGGGCAACTTCCTGGGTTCGGCTCCCGGTTCGGAGCGAGTACTCGCGTTCATCCGCTGGGACATCTGGCTCAGCGCCTCGCTTTGGGGCGTGTGGGCGCTGTCGCTCGTCGGGGCGCCCCTGAAGGATCACGCCTTCCTCATGGTGATCTTCGCCGGGCTCACGGCCGCGGGGACCAATACGATGCTGGCCGACGCTCCGTCGTTCCGGGGCTTTCTGGCCATTCTCATGGTGCCCCTGTTCGCCTCCGTGGCATTTACCGGTGTGGACCGGGAGACACTGCCCTTCCTGGTGGTCATCCTCCTCTTCTCTCCCTTCATGTCCGCGGTTCGCCGCCAGGGCTCGGACATCCTCGTGAGCCAGCTCGAAGCAGCGGCCCGCCTCAAGGAGAGCGAAGAGGAGGCAGGCCGGGGAAGGGACTTCCTCAGCTCCCTCCTGCGATCCGCTCCGAGTCCCATCGCGGTTCTCGACGGGACGGGCGTGGTGATTCGCGCGAATCCGGCGCTCTCTCAGATCACGGGCACCTCCGTGGGTGGCCTCGAGGGCACGGTCTTCTCCGAGGTCATGAAGGGGCTCGGCGTCGTGGACGGCCTCGGGTCCTTCATCGACAACGTGCGCGGCGGAGTACGATCGGTCACGGAGACTCCCTTGACCCGCCCTGAGGCGGACCCGGTGTGGGTGAGGTTCGCGGGGACTCTGGCGGAGGGAGCCGCCGAAGGCACCGTGATCCTCGTCGGCGAGGACGTGACGAACCAGGTGGCCGCGCTCAGGGCGCAGGAAGCCGCACGTGAGGACGCCGAGCGGGTGGCGCGAGCCAAGAGCGTGTTCCTCTCGAGCATGAGTCACGAGATCCGCACTCCCATGAACGGCATTCTTGGGATGGTGGAACTCCTCCTCACCACGGATCTCGATCCGGGTCAGAGGGAGTCCGCCCAGATCGTACGCTCGTCGGCCGAGTCGCTCCTTCGTGTGCTCAACGACATCCTCGACGTGTCCCGGATCGAAGCCGGCCAGATGGACATCGAGGAAGACGACTACGATCTCCCGGAAACGTTGAAGAACGCCGCGGCGGTGTTCTCCGCCACCGCCATCGATTCCGGCAACGAGCTCCTGGTGAGAATCGCCCCCGACGTGCCGCGCTCCCAGCGGGGGGACGCCGGTCGCATCCGCCAGGTGTTGGTCAATCTGATCTCCAACGCGCTCCGTGCCACGGAGGGCGGAGAGGTCGTCGTGTCCGCCGAGTTGGCGACCCTGGACGATGGGGTGCCGGGAGTACGTTTCGCGGTGTCGGATACCGGCGTGGGGATCCCGGAGGATCAGCAGGCCCGGATCTTCGAGGACTTCACCCGGGTGACCGACCCGAGTCGGAGAACGCAGGCCGGCACCGGACTCGGTCTGACCATCTCCCAGCACCTGGTCCGCCTCATGGGTGGGGAGATCGAAGTCACGAGTCGGCTGGGATCGGGGAGTACGTTCCACTTCGTCCTCCCGCTCGTTCTGGGGGCGGAGACCGCCCGCCCGGGTCGGACGGTCGAGGATGGGTACGACCTCAGGGGAAAGAAGGTGCTCGTGGTCGACGACAACGATACCGCTCGCCGGATCGTGCGCGAGGCCATGCAATCCGTGGGGGTCGCTCAGGTGACCGAGGCGCCGGATGGCGTCTCCGGGCTCGCCGTACTGCGAGCGGAGACGGAACGGGGAGACCCCTTCGATCTCGTCGTCGTCGATCACCTCATGCCCGGGCTGGATGGGTTGGCCATGGTGGGGGAAGCGCGCCTGGAACTCGGTGACGCCCTCCCCCCGGTGCTGATCCTGACCTCCGCGCCCATGGGTGTGGAGAAGGGGGAGGCCGATCTGGCCGGAGTGTCGCGGCGGCTGGCGAAGCCGGTGGCCCGGGATCAGCTCGTGCACGTCATGTCGGAAATGCTGACCGAGCGGCCACGCCCGGGGTTCTCGTCGAGTTCCGGCGAGGAAGAGGCCGTTTCGCACATGGGACGCGTCCTGGTCGCCGAGGACAACCTGGTCAACCAGAAGGTGGCTGCCGCGATTCTGACCAAGTATGGTTACCTGGTGGACGTTGTTCCCGATGGGAAGCGTGCGGTGACGGCGGTCGCTTCGACGCGTTATGATCTGGTGCTCATGGACATCCAGATGCCCGAGATGGATGGAGTCGAGGCGACTCTGGCCATCCGGGAGTCCATGTCGGCCGACGAGCTTCCCATCGTGGCGCTCACCGCTCATGCCTTCGGCGAGGAGCGTGCTCGCTGTTTCGATGCGGGAATGAACGACTTTCTGGCGAAGCCGTTCAGGCCCGTGGAACTGGTCGGAATGGTGACGCGCTGGGCGTTGAAGCCGCCGGTCGCTCCATCCTACTCCACTTCGGCAGAGGATCGCATGCAGGAACCATCCGACGGGACACCTCCCGTAGACATCCACGGCTTCAGAGAGACCATGAGGGAGGTCGGTATCGAGGAGGTCGTCGAGGTGACCCTGAAGGTCTACGTGTCGGAGAGCCCGGGGATCATGTCCCGCCTCCATGATGCCGTGACGAGCGGACGCTCCGGCGACATTCGCGGGGAGGCCCACGCCCTGAAGTCCTCGTCGGGGAACATCCGTGCCGGGCGTTTGTCCGAGTTGCTTCAGCGAATGGAGGATCTCGGCCATTCCGGCGATACGAGGGGCGCGACGGAACTCTTCCCCGCGGTGAAGGCGGAGTTCGACGCCGTGATGGACTTCATCGGAAGGTCCACATGAACCCCACACGCCGGTCGAGGTAGAGCAGGTCAGCGCAGAAAGGGCCGGCACCCCCGCGAGGAGGTACCGGCCCTTCAGGTGACGGACGGGCCCGGGCCCGTCGTCCCGACTGCTACTTCTTCTTCGCGGCCTTCTTCTTGGCCGGTGCCTTCTTGGCGGCAGCCTTCTTCGGCGCTGCCTTCTTCACGGCCTTCTTCGGCGCTGCCTTCTTGGCGGCCGCCTTCTTCGGTGCAGCCTTCTTGGCCGGTGCCTTCTTGGCGGCGGCCTTCTTCGGGGCGGCCTTCTTCGGGGCCGCCTTCTTCTTCGCAGCCTTCACCGCCGTAGGCGGCTTCTTGTTGGCGCCCGACGACTTCTTGGCTGGGGCGGACTTGCGCGCCTTCTTCCGAGCCGGTGCTTTCTTGGACACCGGGGTCTTGGAAGTCTTCTTGACCGTCTTCACGGCCTTCTTGGCTGCTGCCTTCTTCTTCGGCGCTGCCTTCTTCGCCGCCTTCTTGGCTGGTGCCTTCTTGGCGGCGGCCTTCTTCTTCGGTGCTGCCTTCTTCGCCGCCTTCTTGGCTGGCGCCTTCTTCTTTGGCGCGGCCTTCTTGGCCGGTGCCTTCTTGACCGACTTCTTCACTGACTTCTTCACTGCCTTCTTTGCCGCCTTCTTGGCCGGGGCCTTCTTCGCGGCTGCCTTCTTCGGAGCCGCCTTCTTCGCGGCGGCCTTCTTGGCCGGCGCCGTCTTCTTCGGCGCGGCCTTCTTCACTGCGGTGGACTTCTTGGGAGCGGCTTTTTTCTTCGCCGCCGCCTTTTTCTTGGACTGTTTCTTCGCAGCCACGAGACCCCTCCGGAAGCAAGAAAGGTGCAACAACAAGTGTCGGGACGTAACTAACTAGCACCAAACGCGTGTGAAAATCAATAGTCTGTGTTGACATGGACACAAGATGTGGTATAGGGGGAAAATTTGAACCCCAGATATAGGGGGGTGGCGGTTCTGCTGCGGCATGGCTTCCGGGAGGTCGAACAAAGGACTCGCCAACGGGCCGTTCGCACTGCATCATTGTGTACGTTCGTCTGCCCGCTCCCCGAGAGAGAATGCGAGAATCCATGCTCGAGTTGGCGCCCGAGGATATCCTGGCGGCGCTGAAGCATCGTGGGGCCCGTCGCCTCAAGAGGGTCGCTCTCCGGGGAAACCGGAGCACGATCTGGTCGCTCACGCAGGGCGGCACGGTCCTGAATCTCCATGAGGCCTATCGCTTCGCGCCCGATGCGGTGCTGGCGGCGTTCGCCCTCATCGTGAAGAAGGGTGGCCGGCGGTGCGCCGAGGTGTCGGAGGCTCAGAGGGTGGTGAGGGAGTGGCCCGGATTGCGTCCCGGCCTGGAGGCGGCCCGGAGCGCGAAGCACAGCCTTCGTCATCGGGGATGCGCCGGGCCCGGTGAGTCGGTCGCGTATTGCTGCGGCACTCCGCGGCAACGAGCCTACATCCGGGCGCTGTACCGATATCTGAACGAGACGCGATTCGAGGGTGCGTTACCGGATGACGTTCCCGTGCGCCTCAGTTCCCGGATGACGAGCCGGCTCGGTCACATGACACCGGGGTTCACACGGCAGAGGGGGCGCTTCGTGGTGGAGATCGCTCTCAACGTCGACCTCATGCTGGAGGGAAACGGGTTCGAGCGCCTCGACACGCTCCTGCATGAGATGGCCCACGCCGCCGACTACCTCACCGACGGCGGGCTCAGCCATGACGAGGGATGGCAGGCGTGGGCGCGGCGGGTGGGCTGCCGGGCGGAGAGTCGCTACGAGCGTCCCGTCGTTCGCCGCCGCCGCCGGAGTGATCCGGTCACGCGCGTTCCCCCGCTTCCCCCCGCGCTCCGCGAGCGGATGAGCCTCTGGCGGAAGACCGCGTAAAGCGCGTCAGGCGATCTCCCGTGCCTGCGACACGACGTGGTCCACCGTGAAGCCGAACTCCTCGAAGAGCACCTCCGCAGGCGCCGACGCTCCGAAGCGATCGATGCCCACCGTGCGCCCTTCGTATCCCACCCACCGTTCCCACCCGAAGGTGGACGCGGCTTCGATGGAGACGCGGGCGGTGACTTCCCGCGGGAGCACCTCGTCCCGGTAGGTGCGATCCTGCTTCTGGAAGAGGTGCCAACTCGGGAGGCTGACCACCCGGGTGGCGACGCCTTCGTCTTCGAGCCGGTCCTGCGCGTCCAGGGCCAGGGAGAGTTCGGTGCCCGACGCGATGAGGATCACGGTGGGTGTGCCCGAGCGGGCGTCGCGAAGCACGTACCCGCCTCGCCGGAGGCCGGTCGCGGGCGCCATGGTCGTCCGGTCCAACACGGGCACCTTCTGTCGGCTCAAGGCCAGGAAGGAGGGCCCGTCGGTGCGCTCCATGGCCACTCGCCACGCCATCTCGGTTTCCGCCGCGTCACCGGGGCGCAGATCCATGAGGTTGGGGATGGCCCGCAGGGAGGGGAGCTGTTCGATGGGCTGGTGCGTGGGGCCGTCCTCTCCCAGACCGATGGAGTCGTGGGTGTAGACGTAGGTGACCGGCCGCCCCATGAGCGCCGCCAACCGGATGGCCGGGCGCATGTATTCCGAGAAGATCAGGAACGTTCCCCCGAACGGGCGGATCCCTCCGTGGAGGCTCATCCCGTTCATGAGCGCGCCCATGGCGTGCTCCCGGATCCCGAAGTGTATCACCCGTCCGGCCGGAGTGGCGGGGAGCAGGCTGTCCGCTCCCGTGATGTCCGTTTTGTTGGAGGGTCCCAGGTCCGCCGACCCGCCCACGAAATTCGGGACCCCGGCCGCGATCCCCTGGATGACCTTGCCTGACCAGCCGCGGGTGGCGTCCGCCTTTTCCGGGGCGCTCAGGTCGGGCACCATGGCGTCCCACGCTTCGGGAAGCTCCCCCGCCATCATGCGGAGGAACTCGTTCGCGGCGTCGGGATGGTCCGCGCGGTACGCGTCGAAGCGGGTCTGCCATTCGGACACGGCGCCGGCTCCCCTGTCCCGGACCTCCAGCCAGTGGGCGCGTGCTTCGGCGGGGACGTGGAACGGCTCCAACGACGGGTAGCCCAGGTTCTTCTTGGTGGCCTCGATCTCCGCCGGCCCCAGGGGCGCGCCGTGGGTATCGGCGGTGCCGGCCATGTTGGGACTTCCGTAGGCGATGACGGTTCGGAGAACCACGAGCGTCGGGCGTTCGGTCTCCTCTCTCGCCGCCTGGAGCGCGGCGTCCATGGCCGCCAGGTCGTTGCCGTCGTCCACGCGCACCACGTGCCACCCGTACGACTCGAACCTTCCGGCATGGTCCGTGGACGAGGTGAGCGCGGTGTCGCCTTCGATGGTGATGCGGTTGTCGTCGAAGATCCAGATGAGCTTGCCGAGCTGCTGGTGCCCCGCCAACTCGGCGGCCTCGTGGGAGATCCCCTCCATCATGTCGCCGTCGGAGGCCAGAACGTAGGTGTAGTGGTCCACGATCCGATGTCCGGGACGGTTGAAGCGCGCGGCCAGCCAACGCTCCGCCAGCGCCATCCCCACGGACATGGCGACACCCTGGCCCAGCGGTCCGGTGGTGCTCTCCACCCCGGGAACGTGTCCGTACTCCGGATGTCCCGCCGTGGGCGAGCCCCATTGACGGAAGTCGCGGATGTCCTCCTCCGATACCTCGTATCCGCTCAGGTGCAGGAGCGAGTAGAGGAGCATGGACGCGTGCCCCACGGAGAGGACGAAGCGGTCGCGGTCCAACCACTCCGGGTTCGCGGGATCGTGCCTCAGGTGCCTGTGGAAGAGCGTGTAGCCGATGGGCGCCAGCGCCATGGGCGTGCCGGGGTGGCCGGAATTGGCGGCCTGGACCGCGTCCATGGAGAGAACGCGGACGGCATCCACGGCCAGCTTTTCGATGTCGGTCATCCTACCACGAAGTTCAGGAGTCGATCGGGTACGTGGATCACGCGGCGGAGGGTGACCCCTTCCAGATGGCGGGCCACGTTCTCTTCGGCGTGGGCCAGGGCGACGCACGCCTCCTGATCGGCGCCGGGATCGGCGACGATCGTGCCGCGGAGCTTCCCGTTCACCTGAACCGCGATCTCCACGGTGGAAGCCTTCGTCTTCTCTTCGTCGAAGTCCGGCCAGCTGCGCCCGTCGAAGATGCTTTCCTTGTGACCGAGGACTTCCCAGAGCTCCTCCGCGATGTGGGGTGCGAAGGGGGCCACCAGGGGGACGAGGGGCAGGACTTCTCCGCGGCGGGCGGTGCGTCCGCCGGCGCGCACGGCGTTCAGGTACTCCATCAATGCCGCCACGGCCGTGTTGTACTGGAGCGTGGAGAGCTGGTCCGTGACCTGCTTGATGGTGCGGTGCAGCTTCCGCTCGACCTCGGGGTCGGGATCGCCGTCCTCCGCCGCGTGAACCGTGTCCCACAGGCGGTGGAGGAACCCGAACGGTCCCTGAATGCCCTCGGCGCGATAGTCGCCGCCCTCTTCGAAGGGCCCGAGGAACATGAGGTAGAGCCGGAACGTGTCGGCGCCGAACTCCTCGATGATGGGGTCCGGCACGATGACGTTCCCCTTGCTCTTGGACATCTTCGCCCCTTCGGCGATGATGAGCCCGTGGGCACGGAACACCGTGAAGGGTTCTTCGAAGTCCAGATGTCCGAGGTCGTGGAGCACCATCGTGAGGAAGCGCGAGTACATGAGGTGGAGCACTGCGTGCTCGTTCCCGCCGATGTAGGTGTCCACCGGGAGCCACCGCTTGGTGATCCCTGCGTCGAACGCGCGGTCGTCGAAGTCCGTGGACGGGTAGCGCAGGAAATACCAGCCGCTGTCCAGGAAGGTGTCGGACACGTCCGTCTCCCGCCGGGCTTCGGCCCCGCACTCGGGACAGGTCGTGCGGTACCAATCCTCCACCCGGGCCATGGGGCTCACCCCGGTGTCGTCGGGTTTGAAATCCTCCACCCGCGGGAGCACCACCGGGAGCTGGTCGTCCGGTACGGCCACCGGTCCACAGGCATCACAGTGGATGATGGGGATGGGAGGCCCCCAGTACCGCTGGCGGGAGATGCACCAGTCGTGGAGCCGATAGTTGACCCGGCCTTCACCCAGCCCCTCTTCCTGGAGCCACGCGGTGATCTTCCGCTTGCCGTCGTCGATGCCCAGCCCGTCGAACTCACCTGAGTTCACCAGCACGCCGGGGCCGACGTAGACCTCGTCCAGGGGCGTGTCGGCGCCCTGATCGGGGCCGGCCACCACGCGCACGATGGGGAGGTCGAACTCGGTGGCGAACTCGAAGTCGCGCTCGTCGTGACCCGGCACCGCCATGATGGCGCCGGTGCCGTACTCCATGAGGACGTAGTCGGCGATCCACACGGGGATGGGGCGGCCCGTCGCCGGGTTGCGGCAGTACCCGCCGGTGAAGACGCCGGTCTTGGTCTTGTCCACCTTCTGTCGGGCCACCACGTCCTTGCGGGCGGCCTCCTCGCGGTAGCGGGCCACCTGGGCGCGGTGGTCTTCCCGCGTCAGGATGTCCACCAGCGGGTGCTCGGGTGCCAGCACCATGTAGGTGGCGCCGAAGATCGTGTCGGGACGGGTCGTGAAGACGTCGATGGTGCCGTTCGCCTCACTCCCGTCTCCGTCGAGGATGGGAAAGCGCAGCTCCGCCCCTTCGCTCCGTCCGATCCAGTTCTCCTGGGCCTTCCGCGTGGTATCGGACCAGTCGATGGTGGCCAGGTTGTCCAGGAGGCGCTGGGCGTACTTCGTGATCTTGAAGAACCACTGAGCGATGCGCCGCTGCTCCACCGGAGTGTCGCAACGCTCGCACGCCCCGGAGATGACCTGCTCGTTGGCCAGCACCGTCATGCACGACGGACACCAGTTCACCGGGGCTTCCTTGCGTTCGGCGAGCCCGGCCTTGAAGAGCTGGAGGAAGATCCACTGCGTCCACTTGTAGTAGGACGGGTCCGTGGTATCCACCGTGTGGTTCCAGTCGAACATCCCCCCGATGCGTCGGAGCTGACGCGTGAAGTTACGGATGTTGGACGGGATCAGGTCCATCGGGTGCAGGCCCTGCTTCAGGGCGAAATTCTCCGAGTGGATCCCGAAGGCGTCGAATCCGATGGGCTCGAACACCTGCTTTCCCTGCAGCCTCTGATAGCGCCCGTGGACGTCCGCCCCGGTGAAGGCATAGATGTTTCCCACGTGCAGTCCCTCTGCGGAGGGGTAGGGAAACATCATGAGGTTGTAGTAGGGACGCTCGGCGGCCTCCAACTCCTCGAGCCGGAAGCCGTTGGTGTTGTGCGCGTCCCAGTGGCTCTGCCACTTCGTCTCCACCTGGGAGGGGGAATAGCTGGTGCGGTCTTCGTTGGCCATGTGCCGTCCGGATCGATGCAGATGTGGGACCGCTAACCTAATCCGCGGGGTCGGCCCACCCAAGGGGGAAGGTGGAGCCGGGATGGCGACCGAGCTCTCCCCGTCCGCGGGACGGCCCGGGAATCCCGTCGGCTTCCGTCGAGGTACCGTACTTCTTCCCTGTGCTTCCGGGCCACGGGCCGGCCTCTGCCTACGTCGGAGGCTCCGAGCTCCGGGGGAGGAGGGAGAACGGATCCGCGGTGCGGCCGGCTTCACGCTTGAAAAAGGCCAACGTCGCCGGGAGGTCGCCTCCTTCCCGCTGGAGCAGCCCGTCGAAGTCGGGGAGGCGGTGGAAGTACCGGATCCGTGCCAGGAGCGTGGCGTTGTTCAGCGGCGTCTGACGGAATCCCGCGAAGGAGAACTCCTCCAGAGTGGGGGCGACGTCGGCGTCGAATGCGCTCAGGGCCCGGGCGAAGGCGGCCTCGCGGGCGTCCAACTTCTCCTCGCGTGACCGCGAGGAGTCTCCGTAGATCTCATGGAGGTCCTCCACGACCTCGTCCACGAAGACGCTGAAGCGCTGGTAATCGCGCCAGCGCGCCTCGGCGCGGGCGCAACGGGCTTCGTCCACGACGCCGTCCCTGGGGGAGCAGAAGAACCGGATGGCGCCCACCCTCCCCACGAAGGTGGCGAAGGACTCGTTGAATCCGACCTGCCCCGGCACGAAGAGATGGTTGTGCGACAGTTCATGGAGGACCGTCTCCACGACCTCGATCTCGTCCGTCTTCAGGGCGGTGGAGAGTACCGGATCGTTGAACCACCCCAGCGTGCTGAACGCGGCGGTGGGGCGTACGTACGTGTCGTATCCATCGTCTTCCAGGTCGCTCTGGGCGGCCAGCGCCTCGTCGAGGCTGAAGAATCCCCGGTACGGGACGCGGTGCACCACGGGGAACCACCACGTCCGGGGCACGAGCCGGTCCCGCTCGGCGGCGGATACCACCAGGGCCAGCGTGTCGCGATCGAGTTGCGTGAACGTCGTGTAGGCGTCCCCGACGTCGATCCCCAGGACGTCCGCGGCGTAGGCACGCGCTTCGAGCACCAGGGTGAGCTTGGCGCGTGTTCCGGGATCCACGGCGGTGTCTTGTACCACTTCCGGGATGAACTGCCGCGCACGGAGGATGCGCGCTTCGGCCACGCCCGCCTTGAGGACGTATACCGGTGAGCAGGCCCAACATCCCCCCACCATCCCCATGGCCAGTAAGAGGAGGGCACCCGCGGCGAGCCGCGGGCGCCCCCCGGCCAGGCGTCGCCGGAGAGGGGCGAAGGTCACCGCCCGCCACCCACGGAGCGCATGAGCGGGACGCCGCCCTCGGTGGGTACGTACACCACGGATCCCGCGGGCAACTCGCTCAGCTTCTCGATGTAGTGGAAGGTGAGGTACGCGGGCGTGAGGCCGGCGGAGATGATCCTTTGCGCCTCGGCAAGGCCACGTGCTTCTTCGATGGCCTGTTGGGCCCGTTCCTGGATGATCTCGGTCTGGAACTTCTCTGCGGCCACCTGCTGCTCCCTCTGTTGTTTCTCTTCGATGGCCTGGCGGACCGTCGGGGGAGCCTGGATGTCACGGACGAACACATCGAGCACCTCGATGCGATCCCCGGCCTTGGCCTGGATCTCCACCTTCATCTCCGTCGCCAGGTCGCGCCGGTTCGGTGAGAAGATCTCATTGATGGACTTGGTCGCGACCGCGTCGCGGACACCGTTGCGCACCGAGTTCAGGACGATGCTGTTCTTGATCGAACGTTCCGATCCCAGGCGCTGGAACAGCTGCGGAGCGTTGGTGCCGTCGAGCTTGAAGATGATGGAAACCTCCAGGGACACGTTCAACTGATCGCTGGTCTGAGCTTCGATCCGCTCCACGCCGCCGTCGGCGGGGAAGCTCTGCTCGCGGATCGACATCTTTTCGATGTCCGCCAGGGGGTTCACCACGTGAATCCCCTGCGCGAGAGGAAGAGGTTCGATCTTCCCCAGGAAATGGATCACGCCCACTTCACCGACGGAGACCACAGTGACGGCGTTCCCCGCCGCCAGGAACAGACCCGCACCCATGAAGCCATAGGATGCCAGCCTGGACATCCCCGCGGTGCCCGGGCGACCGATGGACGGGCCCGCGACGCGGAGCGCGGCGCCGAGGAGGATGATGAACATGGCCAGGACGATGGATCCCATGGGAATTCTCCGTGAGGGTATGGATTCGTGGTACGCGTTCCGGCGCGCGCTTTCAAGCTTCTACGCGGGCCCGTCCGGAGATCTTCGGACCGCGATGTGCCGACGATCTCCGGCGGGTCCCTATTCGGGGAGGTACGGCCGCTCCTCCGGAGGGGTGATGGACCGCAGTTCGACCAGGTCGGCGTCCGACCCCATGGCGTCGGGAATCCGGGCCGTGGCCGCGATGAGCGCCTCCTTGAGGTCCGCGCCCTCCACCACGAAGGTATGATACCTGTGAGATGCGCCGCCGTAGCGGATGGTCATCTGGAAGGTTCTCATCCTGTTCCCGTGCGAGTGATCTGAAGTGGATTCCATGAGCCCCCGGCACCTCCTGTACCGCCTGGCCGTCGGAGGGGTCCGTCTCGCCCTGCCGGCGGTGGCCAGGGGAAGGGTGGCCCGGGGGGTGAGCGCCCGCCGGGATGCCCATCTGCGGCTGGCGGCATGGGGAGCGGCCCACCGGGACCGCGGCCGGCCTCTGGTGTGGTTTCACGCGCCCTCGGTGGGGGAGGGGAGGCAGGCCATGGCCGTGGTTCGTGCGCTGCGCGAGCGCGTGCCCGAAATGCAGTCGGCGTTCACGTACTTCTCGCCTTCGGCGGAGGAGTTCGCCCGCCGGGCTCCCGTCGACGTGGCGGACGTGCTCCCATGGGACGTCCCGGACGTCGTCGCTCCGGTCCTGGATGCCCTGGCGCCGGACCTGCTCGTGTTCACGCGCACGGAGGTGTGGCCCGTCCTGGCGGAAGGTGCCGCGGCCCGTGGGGTCCGGGTGGCCATGGTGGCGGGCACCGTCGCCGGCGACGCCGGCCGGCTGGGTTCCCCGACTCGTTGGTTCCTTCGGCCCACCTGGGCTCGGATGGACGGGGTGGTGGCGGTGGGAGAGGCCGACGCGGAGCGCTTCCGGACCATGGGCGTGCGGCCCGGCACGTTGTCCGTGGCCGGGGACCCCGCGGTGGACGCGGCCTCGGAACGGATACGGTCCCTGGACCCGCGGGCGACTCACCTGACTGCCCTTCGCGATGCCGGTGCGCCGGTGGTGGTGTTCGGATCCACGTGGGGGAGCGACGAGGAGGTGATCCTTCCCGCGCTCGCGCGTCTGAGGGAGATGGGGGAGGAGTTCATTCCGGTGGTGGCGCCCCACGAGCCGGGACCGGAGACGGTCTCCCGACTCCTCGCGGGGTTGAGCCGGGGAGGGTGGCGGGCCACGACGCTGTCCGCGGTGATGGCGGCGGATGGAGCCTCCCGGGGAGAAGCCGTGGTGGTGGACGGGGTGGGCCTTCTGGCGGAGTTGTACACGGTGGCCGCCGCCGCGTACGTGGGAGGGGGGTTCGGCCGAAGCGGCCTCCACTCCGTGATCGAGCCGGCCGCGGCGGGTTGTCCCGTGTTCTTCGGTCCCATCCATCACCGGGCGCCCGCGGCCGCCGAGCTGTCGGCGTGCGGGGCGGGCCGGGTGGTGCGCGATTCCGCCGAGATGGCCCGTTTCTTGAGGGACCTTCTCCGCAGCGCGGACTCCCGTGACTTCATGGGGGAAGCGGGCCGGGGCTATATTTCCGGCCACTCCGGCGCGGCGCGGCGATGTGCGGCGTTGCTGGTGACCCTGTTGAACGAGCCAATCATCGGATATCCGGAATGAGCCCATCCAACGACGTCCCCGAGATCTCCTGCACGGAATTGAAGGAACGCCTCGACCGGGGAGACGTTCCGGTCCTGGTGGACGTGCGTGAGCACTTCGAGCAGAGGATCGCCGACCTCCCGGAACACGGGCAGATCCGGATTCCCACGGGTGAGATCCTCTCCCGCATGCACGAGCTCGACCCGGATGCCGAGACGGTGGTGTACTGCCGCACCGGGAGTCGAAGCGCGTGGGCGGTCCGGCTGCTCCAGGAGCGGGGATTCCCCAAGACGGTGAACCTGGCCGGGGGTGTGATGGGATGGCGGGCCGACGTCGACCCCACGCTCCAGAGGTACTAGGAGCGTATGTCCCCTTCGGCCCCCCGGTGGGCCGTCTTCGCTGGTTTGCTGGCGGTGGCGGGATGCGAGGCTCGCGCCGAGCCGATACCCGCGGAGGCGTCCGCGCCGTCCGCCGCGGCATCCGCGGTGGACCACGAGTCCGGGAGTGGCTCCGCTGAAGCCGGGAGCGCCGTCCGGCCCGACTCCGGATCCACCGGCTCTCCCCCCGAGGCGGCCACCCTCCAGGAGACGGCCAACGCCGCCCGGGCTCCGGGACCCCCGGAAGTGGATCCCCCCACGTTCGATCGGCCAGAGCATATTCGCGGGATCTACCTGAACGCATGGGCCGCGGGCTCCGCTCGGCGGTCGGAGCAGCTCATCGAACTGGCGCGCCGCACCGAGGTCAACGCCTTCGTCATCGACATCAAGGACGCCAGCGGATACGTGAGCCACCGCACGGACGTCCCTCTGGCGAAGGAGGTCGGAGCGACGGGGGAGATCCGCATCCGCGACCTTCCCGGCCTCCTGCGCCGGCTGGCGGACGAGGGGATCTACCCCATCGCGCGCATCGTGATCGTGAAGGATCCCATCCTCGCGGCCGCCCGTCCGGATCTTGCGGTTCAGGACACCGCGGGGGGCGTGTGGGTGGACGGCAAGGGGATCGTCTGGCTCAACCCCTACAACCGCGACGTGTGGGATTATCACGTGGCCCTTGCCCGGGAGGTGGCGGCGCTGGGGTTCCCCGAGATCCAGTGGGACTACGTGCGGTTTCCCGACGCGCCCAGGGCCGACCTGGCTCGCGCCGTGTTCGCGGGGCCCGCCGGATCCACCCGGGCCGAGGGGATCCGGGAGTTGCTCCGTCACACCCGGGAGGAGTTGGCGGCGTCGGGCGTTCGGGTCACCGCGGACGTGTTCGGGATGACCACATCGGCCACCGGGGACGTGGGGATCGGCCAGGTCTGGGAGCGGTTCATCGGCGTGGTGGACGCCGCCCTTCCCATGATCTACCCCTCCCACTACGCACCGGGAGCCTTCGGGATCGATCGGCCCAACGCGTATCCCTACGAGGTGGTGAAGCAGGCGCTGTCCGATGCGCTTCGCCGTTCGGCCGACGTGGTGGGCGCGGGAGAGACGGTTCCCTGGCTGCAGGACTTCACGCTGGGGCCGCCGCGATACGGCGCCCCCGAGGTGCGAGCCCAGATCCAGGCCACCTACGACGCCGGAATCCAGTCGTGGGTCCTCTGGAACCCGGGCTCGCGCTATACCGAGGCGGCGCTCATGCCCTCGGACGGATTCGCGGAGGAACCCTCCGTTCGCGTGGCGGGGCGGGTCGTGCCGGTATCCCGGCGGTTGGTCGCGGCCCAGTCGGACGTCGCGCCGGAGTCTCACACGTTCGAGTCCGACGATGGGCTCTCCGTCTCGGCCCACCTCTACGCGGCTCCGGGTGCCGGGACCATGGCGGGTGAGAACACCCGCCCGGTGGTCGTGGCCTTCCACCAGGGCGGCGGCGACGCACGGGGAGAGTACGGGCCCATCGTGCCGCGTCTCGTCTCCGAGGGATTCGACGTCCTCGCGGTGGACCTGCGCCTGGGTGGGGATCGCTTCGGCGGGGAAAACCCGACCGCGGCCGCGTGGGCCGCCCATCCCGCGTCCGGGGAGGCTTCGGGGTATTGCGTGGCGGAACGGGACGTGCGGGCGGCCGTGGACTTCGCCGCCGGACTCCGCCCCGAGGCGCCGCTCATCCTGTGGGGGAGCAGCTACAGCGCCGCGCTGGCCCTCCGTGTGGCCGCGGAGGCCCCTCCCGGCGTGGTCGGCGTCCTCTCCTTCTCACCGGCCACCGGGGAGCCCATGGAGGGGTGCGCGGGAGAGGACGCGTCGGCGGCCATCCCGTTTCCCGCCCTCGTTCTGCGGCCCACCGGTGAGGCGGCGATGGAGACGGTGAACCGGCAGTCCGAGCTGTTCCGCCGCCAGGGGCACTCGGTCTTCGTGGCGGATCCCGGCGCCCACGGATCGTCCATGTTGGTCGAGGACCGGGTGGGCGCGAACGTCGAGGCGACCTGGCGAGAGGTGCTGGCCTTCCTGCATCGGGTGGTGAGTCAGGGCTGACCGGCCACCCGGCCGCTCAGCCCACCGGACCGGCGAACTGGAGTTCGTGGAGCCGTGAGTAGAGCCCTCCCTCGGCGAGGAGCTCGGCGTGCGTTCCTTCCTCCCGCAACTCCCCGTGGTGCATGACCAGGATCCGGTCGGCGTGCTGCACGGTGGAGAGGCGATGCGCGATCACCAGGGACGTGCGCCCCTTCATGAGCTCATCGGTGGCGGCTTCGATGCGCTCTTCCAACTCCGAGTCCACCGAGCTGGTGGCCTCGTCCAGGATCAGGATCTCCGGGTCGAAGGCCAGCGCCCTCGCGAAGCTCACCAGTTGGCGTTCCCCCACGGACAGGCTGGACCCCCGTTCACCCAGCGGTTGCTCGTACCGTCGCGGGAGGCGTTCGATGAAGGGCGCCGCCCCCACCCGCTCGGCCGCATCGCGCACGCGGTCCGCGCCGATCTCCGGAGACCCCAGACGGATGTTGTACTCGATGTCCTCGCTGAAGAGGAAGACGTCCTGGAGCACAAGGCCGACGCGATTCCGCAGGTCGTCGAGGCGGAGGTCCCGTACCGGCACGCCGTCGAGGAGGATCTCCCCCTTCTGCGGATCGTAGAATCGCGTGAGGAGGTTCACCAGCGTGGTCTTCCCCGCGCCGGTGTGCCCCACCACGGCGACCTTCTCGCCGCCGGACACCCGGAAGCTGACGTCGCGGAGCACCCAGTCCGGCGCACCCTCCGCGGTACGACCGTAGGCGAACCAGACGCCGCGAAACTCGATCTCGCCCCTCACGTTGCGAGGGAGTTGGCGGGGCTCGGCCGGGTCCACCACCTGGATCTCCTCGTCGAGGAGCCGGAAGACGCGCTCCGAAGAGGCCATGGCGCCCTGGAGGAGGTTGTACTTCTCCGAAAGGTCCTGGATGGGACGGAAGAAGCGGCGGGCATACTGGAGGAACGCGGCCACCACGCCCACGGTCACGCCGCCCCCCAGTACCTGGATACCTCCGTACCAGATGATGAGCGCCACGGCCAGCGCCGTGAAGAACTCGATGACGGGAAAGAAGAGGGCGTAGTAGGTGATGGAGCGGAGGTGGGCGTCCAGGTGGTCCTGGTTCAACTCCGCCATGCGGCGGGAGTCGGCGTCCTCGCGGTTGAAGAGTTGAACCACGCGCACCCCGGTGATGCGCTCGTGAAGGAAGGCGTTCATCCGGGCGAGGCGGACGCGGATGTCCCGGTAGGCGTCTCGGATGCGGGCCCGGAAGAGGAAGACCGCCAGGAACACCAGGGGGAGGACGCTGAAGGTCACCATCGCCAGCTTCCAGTCCATGCGGAGCATGGCCGCGACGATGAAGACCAGCGTGAAGACGTCTCCGAACACCGTGACCACGCCGGAGCTGAACAGCTCGTTGAGGGTCTCCACGTCGTTGGTGACGCGGGTCATGAGACGTCCCACCGGATTCCGGTCGTAGAAGCGGAGGTCCAACCGCTGGAGCTTCGCGAAGATCTGCATGCGCAGATCGTACATCACGCTCTGACCCAGCCAGGTGGTGAGGAGGCTCTGTCCATACTCGAACCCGAACCCCAGCAAGACCGTGAGCACGTACGCCAGCGCGAGGACTCCGAGCCGGTGGGCGTCTCCGGCGGGCAAGGCTTCGTCGATGGCGATCTGGGTGAGCCACGGACCGACCACCTGGGTCGCGGATCCCAGGATCAGGAGGAGGATGGCCAGCAGGACGGTCCACCCGTAGGGCTTCACGTAGCGGAGGAGGCGCCGCATGAGGCGGGCGTCGTACGCCTTTCCCAGCGCTTCTTCTTCGTGGAAGGTACCCGTGGTCATCCCGATCCTGGTCGTTGGTCCGTCGCGCCGGCGCCATCGGGTCGCGCACTCGGCGCCCGCTCCGGGGGGCCGCACACGGCCCGCGCACCGGGGCGGGACGGTACCCGCTCCGCTGGAAGGGGGTTCCGGACTCGAGGCTCCCTGGTTATCTCAGATCATGGATCGCACCGACACCCTCCGCAGGCTGCGGGAAGGCCCTGATTCCTGGGACGTCATCGTCGTGGGAGGCGGCGCCACGGGCGTGGGGATCGCCCTGGACGCCGCGTCCCGGGGGTACGAAGTCGCCCTCCTGGAGCAGAGCGACTTCGGGAAGGGCACCTCGTCGCGCTCCACCAAGCTCGTCCACGGGGGAGTGCGCTACCTCCAGCAGGGGAACGTGCCCCTGGTCATGGAGGCGCTGAAGGAGCGGGGGATCCTGCGCAACAACGCGCCGCACCTGGTGCACGACCTCCCCTTCGTCGTTCCCAACTACAAGTGGTGGGAAGCCCCCTTCTACGGAGTGGGGATGCGCGTGTACGATGCGCTCGCCGGGGAGTACGGCTTCGGGCGCTCCCGGAACCTCTCCCTGGAGGAGACGCTGGAGCGCATTCCCAACATCGAGGACGACGGGCTCCGCGGGGGCGTACTCTACCACGACGGGCAGTTCGACGACGCCCGCCTCCTCCTGGCCCTGGCCGTGACGGCGCATGAGCAGGGCGCGGCGCTCGTGAACCACGCGCCGGTCACCGGGTTGGTGAAGGACGCGGAGGGATTCGTCAGCGGCGTGCGCTGGGTCGACGCCGAGTCGGGGGACGCGGGGGAGCTACGGGGAAAGGTGGTGGTCAATGCCACCGGAGTCTTCTCCGACGAGGTACGCCACATGGACGACCCCGCGGCGCCTCCCATCGTCCGGCCCTCGCAGGGGATCCACATCGTCCTGGACCGGAGCTTCCTGGCCGGGGACGCGGCCATCATGGTGCCCCACACGGCGGACGGGCGCGTCCTCTTCGCCATCCCCTGGTTGGACCGTGTCCTGGTGGGGACCACGGACACCCCGGTGGAGGAGGCGTCGCTGGAGCCTCTCCCCCTGGAGGAGGAAGTGGAGTTCATCCTCGAGCACGCGCGCAGGTACATGGAGCGCGACCCCCGCCGCGAGGACGTGCTCAGCGTATTCGCGGGACTCCGCCCCCTGGTCGCGGCGGAAGACGCCCGCGACACGTCCGAGATCAGCCGGGAGCACACCCTGCGCGTGTCGGACGCGGGGCTCGTCACCATCGCCGGCGGCAAGTGGACCACCTACCGGAAGATGGCCGAGGACACGGTGGACCTTGCCCAGGCCGTGGGCGGGCTCGGCCCGCGGGAGTGCGTGACCCGGGAGCTGAACATCCACGGGTACCACCAGCACGCCGAGCGGTTCGGGGCTCTGGCTCCCTACGGGTCGGACGCCCCCGCCGTGAAGAAGGTGATGGGGGAGGAGCCGGGGTGGGGCGACCCCGTCCACCCCCGGCTCCCCCTGACCCGGGGCGAGGTGGCGTGGTTCGCCCGGGCCGAGATGGCGAGGACGCTGGACGACGTGCTCGCGCGCAGGAGCCGCTCCCTCATCCTGGACGCGCGTGCGGCCGTCGAGGCCGCTCCCGCCGTGGCCGAGGTGCTGGCGCGGGAGCTGGGGAGGGATGGCGGGTGGGCCGCGGAGGAGGTCGCCGCCTTCCGGGAGATGGCGCGGGGGTACGTCCTGGAGTGAGGGGGGTCGTGTCGGAATTGTTGCGCCGGATTATCGCGGGTATTGCGCACAATATCACCGAACCGTAATCCTGGATGCAGAGGATCTGCGGGCCCTCTGTCCCAATCGTGCTTCGTGCCCCACCCCGTCCACGTCCTGCTCCATGTCCCGTCCTCTTCTGGAAGTCCACCAACTCACCAAGTACTACGGTGCTACGTTGGGCGTAACGGACGTTTCCTTCAGGATCGAGGAGGGCCAGATCATGGGGTTGTTGGGGCCCAATGGAGCGGGAAAGACTACCACGCTCGGGATGATTCTCGGGGTCGTGCGTCCCACCCGCGGATGGATTGAGTACAATTGTCCCCGTTTACCGGGCGTCCGGTACTCGGGAACGTTGGAGTACCCCGGGTTCATGCCGGCAGCGACCGTGGAGAGTACCCTGCACGCGTGGGCTCGGCTGAAGAGGGTCGAGGCCGACGAAGCGGATCGGTTGATCCGCCGGATGGGACTCGTGCCCCACGTGAAGAAGCGGTTCTCGGGCCTCTCGGTAGGCCTGAAGCAGCGGGTGGCGGTCGCGTGCGCTCTGATCGGATCTCCTCCCGTGCTGGTGCTCGACGAACCAGGAATGGGCCTGGATCCGGCTGGAATCCAGGACCTGCGTGAGCTCCTTTCAGAGCTTGCGCATGCGGGGCACGGGATCATCGTGTCGAGCCACCAACTCGATGAAATCGACCGTATTTGCACCGACATCGTCGTGGTGAAGGATGGTGTCGTCGTACTCGCGGGATCCACCGAAGAAATCCGTCGCCGGGGATCGGGAGGGTTGAGGGTGGAAGTCGAAGATCCCGTCCGGGCCACTGGTCTCCTGGACGAAATTCCCGAGGTCACGTCAATACGGCGGGAGGGCGATGTCTTGATCGTCACGGGCCGGATTGGCACTCGGGATGTCGTTCGTCACCTCGCTCGGCACGACATATACGTTGACGGGATCGCGAGCATGGCCGCGAGCATCGAAGAGATCTTCGTCCGGGCCACTCGGGATGCACAGAATGGAGGTATTGTGTGACGGCAGGGGTCTCGCACGCCTTCGTGTTCGAAGTCTGGAAGGTCAGATCTGGGCGGATCTCTTCGGCGCTCATCTTCGGATTCGCGGCGCTCAGTGCTTTGGCGTATTCCGACTCGTACTTCAGTAGTCTCGGCAACCCAGCGCTCGAAGCGTTCACACTTCCGGGCGCGTGGCGCGCCATCATTACGCGCATGGGCGGCATTGGTCGCGGAGTGAGCCTTGGACTCGCCATCACCTGGGCGTGCCAGGACTTCGATCTCGGCGTCCTCAGGCAGCAGGTCGCGTCCGGAGTATCCCGATCATCCATCGTGACCGCGAAGATCCTTCTTGTGCCAGTGGTCGGCGTCGTCGTGTTGCTTGCACAGATCCTTCCGGGTGCTGGGTTCGCAATGACGGCCACTCTTCAGGCGGGCGCACCGATCAGGATTCCGTGGGCGGACGTCGTTGCGATGGGCCTGTACCTCATGGAGTTGACTGGATTCGCAACGCTGGGCTTCTTGGCTGGAATATTCATGCGCAGGTCCGCCGGAGGGCTCGTACTGGGATTCGGGTATGCATACCTGGGCGAGCCGATCCTGTCACTGTTGCTCCAGCGCGGGGGATGGTCGGGCGTAGCGGACATGCTCCCGGCCCGTGTCCTCGGCGGTCTGGTTCGTGGCTTCTATCAGGAAGGTAGCTTCTCCCAAGATGCAGGAGGCGCGGCGCTTCGTGCGAGCGCGAGTGAGCCATTGGTGGGACTGCTGGTCCTCGTCACGGGGCTTGGTGTCGGAGCATGGTTTCTTCATGGCGCCGACTATTGATCGGTGAAGAGTCGTTTCCGATCTGAGCCCTCGACGGATCCTGATGACGGGTCCGGCCGCCTCATTCCGACCCCTCGGACCCCTCGGATATCCACGCGAGGAGGGCAGGGCGATGGTTGAGGAAGGGCGGGCAACCTGCTGTGGACGGGGACGGCGTGATCCTGATTCAGACGGGAAATATGGTCTCTCTCTCTCTCTCTCGACGGTGATTTCGGCGGGCTACGGTGTCCGCCGATCTTCCAGGAGACCGTCGGGTCTCCTGGTCTCGTTGCTATCGTGGGCGATGAAGACGAAGCGTTGTCGGTTCGATCATTGCTTCCCGCCGAGTGGTCAGTGCTAGTGGTACCCGACGCGAGTTCCCTGTTTGGGAAGCTGGACCGTCTGTCCGTGGCGTTGCTTCTGCCATCCTCGACATGGGGCTGCGAGTTGACCTCGGAGACGACGAAACTCGGCATCGGCGTGCCGACGGTGAGGTTTGTGATGCGCGACGCCGGGGCTGTGCCGTCGGATCTTCGCTGCGCCTGTTCGCCGAACTTGCATGATCGTGAATTGCGTGAGACCACGACGCGCGCGATTCGATCCCTGATCGCATCGGACCTGTGGTCGTACGTGCAGAGAGTTTCCATTTCCATGGCTTCCGGCGCGCCGCCGATCGTGAGGGCATTCCTGCGGCACCTCCTGGATGAGTCGCGATTTCAACACCATAGATTCATGGTATCGCGTGTGGCGAAGGGAGTGGGCTCGGAGCGAACTACTGTGTGGAGGGGCGCCAAGGTTCTCGGTTCGAAGAGCCTGTCCGCTATCGCTCGCCGTGCCAGAGTGTTGGATGCCGTGGTGCGGTTTGAAGGGTCTTGGTCGAACACGGCTCACGCCACAGGGATCACCGTGTCAGCGCTGTCCCAGATGTTCAGGAGGGAGTACGGCATTGGCCTTCGCGACGCGACGAGGCACACATACGGTGTGTTCGCACAGGGCGTTCTCCAACCGTTGGTGCACTGCGGGGATGGTTGACGGACGGCAGCTGCTCCGCATGTCTCAAGGCGGTTGGGTGACGCGAGCAACAAAATGTGCTGATAGGCAACGATCACTACGGCACCGATCGTGGTGGGGCTGTAGTGTGATGGTTATGGGCACTGTTCCGGTAGCCCACAACCTGATCCGTGAGGAGGTGTCATGTCCCAACTTCGGCGCATAGTCTTCGGAGGTATCCTGGCGTGTCTCGCGATGGCAGGGTATCCGGCGGTATCCAGTGTAGGCATTCCCGCACTAGGGGGAGCGCTGGAGGGCGCTACCCGGTGGGAGTTGTTCGTCGACTTCGGCATCTTTTGGGTTTGCGCCACGGAGTGCCCAGCTGGGGCCGAGGGATCGGAGTATTGCTGCTGGCTTCCCGGCAACGAGTGAGCCATCGGGGGTGGGGACGGAGGTTCCCCGCCCCCGATGCTATCCGGCCCCCTTTTCCGAACGCCTCCTCCGACCGGAGAATATCGCTGATGTGCCTTAGAGCGGCCTTGGTGTGCTTGACGTGGCTGGTAAGCGCGTGTGTGGGCGAGGACGAACACTCCGCCCCTGACTCCGTCGCCGGATCCGCGGATTTCGAGGAAGTATTCTCCATCTACAGTGAGGTCTCTTTCGAGGAAGACGACTCGGTCATCAATGTCGCTCCCATCGTCAAGCGCGGAAGAAGCGGGGGATGGCTGGTATCGGATCCGAGTGAAGGTCAGGTCCGGGAGTACGATCCTGACGGGTCACTTCGCCTGGCATTCGGCCGGAAAGGGGAAGGGCCGGGTGAGTTCTCAGCCGTGATGGCCGCAGTGCCGTCTGGAGACCACGACTTCGTCGTCCTGGACGCCGTTCGAGGGATCGGACGGTTCTCGGGTTCGGGTCAGTATCTGGGAGCCGAGCGGAAGCCAGAGTTTTCAGTCCTGTACGACATCGCCGTGGTGGGTGATGGCTTTCTTCTTGCCTCCGGGCTTCCGATGATCCCGGAGTCTCCGATGATCGTCCAACTCGATCTGGATGCGGATAGTGTTCTTGACCGATGGTTCGTCATGCGGGACATGCAGGTGGATTGGAGGTTGGTCGCAAGCTTCGGATGGGTCCGGATGTCTGTTCGCTCGGACTCTGTGGCGGCAGTTTTCGCGCTGAGCGACACGGTGTACGTGAAAGGAGTGGGCGCCGACTCCCATGTCGTCGAGAGGGTGCCCATCCCGTTCAGTTTACCGTGGTCGTTTCCGGGCTCCGAGGACCTTGCGAGATCCAGCCGGCTCGAGATCTCGAACAGGATCCGGCGCGTCCACGACGTGTTCTGGGTTTCTCCTGACCTCCTTGTCGTCCAGTCCCTTGAAAAGTCGAACGGTGAAGACGTGTGGACCGTGCTCGGGTTGTCGCGAGACGGAACACGCCGCTTCGAAGTCCGGTCGAGTCCGAGGCTGCTTGCCGTGGCAGACAGCATCTTCCTCTTTGCGAGTCGGGATGTCCGCTCGCCCAACCGTTGGCTTGTGACGACCCTCCGATGACTTTTCGACGCCGAGCGAGTTCTGCCCTTCCGATGGGAGTCCTCCTCCTCGTCGTTGCGGGCTGTACCCCGCGCGGACAGAGCTCAGCGACATGGGAGCAGATGCTGTCCGATTCTCTGGGATCGGAGGGAAGTCTGCCGAAGCTGGTTCTGCTCATCGCGCCCGAAGACTGCCTCGGTTGCCGGATTCCGGTGAAGGAGATCCGGGAGTTGATCCGGTCGGGGGTGGCCGACCCAACGGTGCACGTATTCGTGCGCGAAGGACATCTCGAAGTAGTCCGAGCGCACTTCACGCGGGAGCGAGTTCACGTGCGCATGCACACATTCTCGCGACGAGACGTCGAACGGATCCCAGAAGATCTCACGTTCCCGACCTTGGCGGTGGTACGTGGAGGCGGCGTCGTGGCGCATTGGGATTTGAGTGAAGATGACGCCTCGTCCGTTGCGGACAGCGTGGCGTCATGGCTGACATCCTGACGGAGTCGTCCAGGGCTCTCCCGTTCCTGGGATCCCGCTGGCTCACCCCCCCCTGCGCTTCTCCAGCGCTTCGGCCACCGCTCCCCACTCCACTCCCGCTCCGCGCAGAGCCGCCACCAGGTGATAGACCAGGTCCGCCGCCTCCTCGGGGATGCGTTCCGCGTCACCCTTGGCCAGCGCCGTCACCAGCTCGGCGGTCTCTTCGCCCAGCTTCTTCAGGCGGAGGTTCTCGTCGTCCAGGAGTCGAACCGTGTAGGACCCCTCGGGCCGCTCCTTCTGGCGGCGGGCCAGCGTGGCGTCCAGGACGGCAAGTGCGTCGGTGTGGGCTTGGGTGTGGCTCGCGTTCCCCGGGTCGCCCGGTCCGGATATCGACGCGGAGATCGCCGCGGGCGCCGCTCCCTCCCCGAAGCAGGTGGGCTCGCCGGTGTGGCACGCCGGTCCGGTGGGACGCACCCGCGCCAGGACCGTGTCACCGTCGCAGTCCGCGTGGAGGGAGACGACGTGGAGGGTGTTTCCACTCGTCTCGCCCTTCCGCCACGGAGCCTGGCGGGAGCGGGACCAGAAGTGGGCGACGCCGGTGTCCAGGGTGGCGGCCAGGGCCTGGTGGTTCGCGTACGCCACCATGAGCACGGCACCCGTGTCCGCGTCCTGGGCCACCATGGGGACGAGCCCCCCTCCCTTGGCCAGGTCCAGCGCGTCGAGATCGGCGACGTCGCGCAGCGTGCGGTCGGTCATGCGGCCTCCTTCCCCGGGGCGGGTACGGGACGAACGTTCACGCCCCAATGGGTCAGCGCGGTCTTCAACTCGACCACGGTGGTGAGTCCGTCGTGGAGGATCCCCGCCACCAGGGCGGCGGACGCGCCTCCTTCCGTGAAGGCGTCGCGGAGATGTTCGGCGGATCCGGCTCCCCCCGACGCGATGACCGGGACGGGCACCGCGGACGACACGGCCCGGGTGAGCTCCAACGCGTAGCCGGTGCGCGCGCCGTCCTGGTCGATGGAGGTGAGGAGGATCTCTCCGGCTCCGCGATCGCGACACTCCCTCGCCCACGCCACCGCTTCCAGCCCGGTGGGCTTCGATCCCCCGTGGGT
>JAOUPR010000043.1 GCA_029879725.1 Gemmatimonadota bacterium
TGGCGGGGGTGGCGACGCTGATCGTGACCGGAGGATTCGCATCCTGGGTGCAACTGGGCGGCATCGAGGCCGTATTCGGCACCCCCTACGGGAGGCTCCTCGTGCTCAAGCTCGCGGTGGTGGGGGTGGTCCTCGCCCTGGGGGGATGGAACTACAAGAAGCTGACGCCACGGCTGGGCGAGGAGAGCGGACGAGGCGCCATGCGCCGATCTGCGTCGCTGGAGTTCCTCGTGGCCAACGTCGTCCTCGTGGTGACGGCCATCCTGGTGCGTACGTCACGGATGTGATCCGGGACGGATATCAGACGCCGGCTCGGGCCGGGTTCGCGGAGCGCCGGCGGACGGCGTCCTCCACGACCCGTTCGATGCCACCGACCCGACCGACGTGCCTGCCCGGGTCCCGCCCCGACGGCCGCCGCTAGCGGCCCTCGCGCCACCTCGTTCTCTTCCCCGTAGCCGATCAGTCGGCTCCCGCCACGGCGAGCGCTCCCTCGTCGGCGACCTCGACCCTCGCGTCGGCGCGCAGCCCCGCCTCCCGCCACAAGGAGTAGATGGCGGGGATCACGAGGAGCGTGAGCACGGTGGCGGATACCATCCCGCCCACCATGGGCGCCGCGATCCGCCTCATCACGGTGGCACCCGCCCCGTGGCCCCAGAAGATGGGGAGCAGCCCCGCGATGATGGCGATGACCGTCATCATCTTCGGTCTCAGGCGCAGCGCGGCGCCCTCCACGATGGCGTCACGGAGGCCGGACGCGGTGCGCTGGCCCATCTCGATGCGGGCCTTCCAGGCATGGTCCAGGTAGAGGAGCATCACCACCCCGGTCTCGGCCGCCACCCCGGCCAGGGCGATGAATCCCACGCCGCTGGCCACGGACCAGTTGAACCCCAGCAACGCCATGAACACCACCCCCCCGACCAGGGCGAAGGGGAGGGAGAGGAGAACGATGAGCGTCTCACCCAGGCTCCCGAAGTTCACGTACAGGAGAAGGAAGATGATTGCCAGCGTGGCCGGCACCACCAACGCCAGCTTCTCCTTCGCGCGGAGCATGTACTCGTACTGCCCCGACCACGTCATCGTGTATCCCTGGGGAAGCGTCACCATGTCCTGCACCATCTTCCGCGCCGATGCCACGTACGCCCCCAGGTCACTCTCGTCCGTATCGATGAAGACCCACGCCGTGGGGAAGGCCTGCTCGGTCTTGATCGCCATGGGACCCTGGACGACACGGATGCTGGCCACCTGCCCCAGGGGGATCTGGGCGCCTCCGGCCGGCGCCGACCCCATCCCTCCCATCCCTCCCATTCCGGCCCGTGACGTTCCGGCGGGCCGCATGATGGGGATGAGGACCTCCGCGAGCTTCTCGGGCTGGTCCCTCAACTCCTGGGGGTAGCGGACCCGGATGGGATACCGCTCCCGGCCCTCCACCGCCGTGGTCACGCTCATCCCGCCGATGGCCGCGCCGATGACCATCTGGATCTGCTCCACGTTCAAGCCATAGCGGGCCGCCGCTTCCCGGTCGATGTCGATGTCCACGTACGACCCGGACACCACCCGCTCTCCGAACGCCGAACGCGTTCCCTGGACCATCTTCACCGCGACCTCCACCTCGGTGGCCAGGCGCTCCAGGACGGTGAGGTCGGGGCCGAAGATCTTCACGCCGACGGGGGTACGGATCCCCGTGGCGAGCATGTCGATACGCCCCTTGATGGGCATGGTCCAGGAGTTGGTGACTCCGGCCATGCGCACCGCTTCGTCCATTTCCGCCACCAGTTCGGCCTGGGTCATTCCCGGGCGCCACTCCTCTTCCGGCTTCAGGACGATGGTGGTCTCGAACATGTCCAGGGGCGCGGGATCGGTGGCGGTGTTCGCGCGACCCGCCTTCCCGAAGACGCTCTCCACCTCGGGGAAGGACTTCAGGATGGAGTCCTGCACGCGCAGCGTCTCGCGGGCCTTCGACACACTGATCCCCGGAAGGGTGGTCGGCATGTACAGCAGTGTGCCCTCGTCGAGGGGCGGCATGAACTCGGATCCGATCCGGCGGGCCGGCAACACGGTCAGGATGAGCACCGCCAGCGCACCGGCCAGCACCGGCACGCGGTACCGGAGGACCAGGTTCAGGAGCGGCATGTACCCGGCGATGAGCACCCGGTTGACGGGGTTGGCCGTCTCCTTGTGGATCCGCCCCCGGATGAAGAGGCCCATGGCCACCGGGACCATGGTCACGGAAAGGAGGCTCGCGCTGGCCATGGCCAGCGTCTTCGTCCACGCCAGAGGCTTGAACATCCGACCTTCCTGGGCCTCCAGGCTGAACACGGGGAGGAACGACACCGTGATGATGAGCAACGAGAAGAAGAGCGCCGGCCCGACCTCCTGGGAGCTCCGGACCACGATGTCCCACCGCTCCTTGGCCGTGAGGACCTCCGTGTGCAGGTACCGTTCGTCCTCGTCCGGGGCGGGGATGCCGGAGGCCCTGGCCACGCGATGCTTTTCCTCGATGGCGTGCTCGAGATGCTTGTGCATGTTCTCGATCATGACGATGGCCGCGTCGATCATGGCGCCCACGGCGATGGCGATGCCCCCCAGGCTCATGATGTCGGCGCCCAGCCCCAGCACCCGCATGGCGATGAACGCCATGAGGATCCCCAACGGGAGGGTGAGGATGGCCACCAGGGCGCTCCGCACGTGGAAGAGGAAGACCATCGTCACCAGGGCCACCACGATGGACTCCTCGATGAGCTTCTCCTTCAGGGTATCGATGGCCCGGTGGATGAGGTCGGAGCGATCGTACACCGGCTGGATGACCATCCCCGCGGGCAACGTGGCCTCCAACGACGCGATCCTCTCCTTGACGCGGTCGATGGTGGCCAGCGCGTTCTCGCCGAACCGCATCACCACGATCCCGCCCACCACGTCTCCCCGCCCGTCCAGATCCGCCACGCCCCTGCGGACGTCCGGCGCCAGCCGGACCGTCGCGACGTCGGACACCCGCACGGGCACACCCGTGCCCGAGACGCCCACCACGACGCTCCCGATCTCGTCGATCCCCTTCAGATAGCCCAGCCCGCGAATCATGTACTCGCGCTCGGCCATCTCCAGCACCATGGCGCCGGCGTCTTCGTTGGACGCGCGCAGCGCCTCCATGACCCTCGTCACCGGAACCCCGAAGCCGCGCAACTTGATGGGGTCCACCATGACCTCGTACACCCGCTCGTATCCGCCCACCGTGGCCACCTCGCTCACGCCGGGCACCGCCGTGAGCTGGTACCGCAGGTTCCAGTCCTGATAGGAGCGGAGCTCCGCCAGTGAGCGCGTTCCGGTCGTGTCCAGGAGGACGTACTGGTAGACCCAACCCAACCCGGTGGCGTCGGGACCCAGGGTGGGCTGTGCCGCGTCGGGAAGCCGGCCCTGGATCCCCGACAGGTACTCCAACACCCGGCTTCGCGCCCAGTACAGGTCGGTACCGTCGTCGAAGATGACGTAGACGAACGAGGTGCCGAAGAAGGAGTACCCGCGCACGGTCTTGGCGCCGGGCACCTTGAGCATCTCCGACGCCACCGGATAGGTGACCTGGTCCTCCACGATCTGCGGTGCCTGACCCTCGAAATCGGTCCGGACGATCACCTGGACGTCGGAGAGGTCGGGGATGGCCTCCAGGGGCATCCGCAACATGGCGACGATCCCTCCGACCGCCAGGAAGACACCCGCTACCACAACCAGGAAACGGTTCTGGACCGACCACTCGATGACGCGCTTCAGCATGGGCCGTTCCTCAGTGGTTCGAGTGGTCCATGCCGGGCATGGAACCCATGTCCATCCCCGGCATGGGCGGAGCCTCTCCGCTCATCGTGCCCAGGTTGGACTCCGCGTCCACGAGGAACGCGGCCGACGACACCACGCGGTCCCCCTCCTCGAGGCCCGAGAGGATCTCAACCAACTGCAGGGAGGCTCGACCCGCCGTCACCTCGCGGGGGTAGAGCGCGCCGTCCTGGCCTACCACGAACACCAGCGTGCGCTCGCCGGTCTCGATGACGGCGCTGCGCGGTACCACGAGCGTGGCGGCCGTGGGAGGGGCCTGAAGATGGAGCGTCGCATACATCCCGGGCTTGAGCTCCCCCGCGGGGTTGGGGAGTTCGACCCGGATGCGGCCGGTGCGCGACTCCACGGACACCGTGGGATAGACGTACGCCACCCGGCCCGTGAACGTCCTGCCGGCGTAGGCCTCGAAGTTCACGAGAGCGCCCTGCCCCACCCCGACGAACGCCAGATCCTTCTCGAACACATCGGCCTCCACCCACACACGGGAGAGATCCGCGATGCGGAAGACGGTCATGCCCGGGACGATCCGGTCGCCCTCCACGACACCCTTTTCGATGATCACGCCGGTGGCGGGAGCCCGCAGGGTGAGCACCTTCGTGGTCTCACCGCTCTCCTCGATGCGGCGTACTTCGCTGTCGGGGATGTCCCAATACGCCAACCGGCGACGGGCGGACTGCAACAATTCCTCGGCGTTGGCCGAGCTCCGCTCTCCGCTCGCCTCCCTCACGAGACGCGCGGCCAGGATCAACTCCTCCTGGGCGGAGACCAACGCGGGGCTGTATACGTCCATGAGAGGCTGGCCCGCGCGAACGGGCGCGCCCGTGAACTCCACGTGGAGCTTCTCCACCCACCCCTCGATCTTGGAGTTCACGTTGGCGAGGCGGGTTTCGTCGTACGCGACGTTCCCCACGGTGCGCACGAACACGGGCAACTCCTGCCGCACCACCGTGGTGTACGCCACGCCGATGCGGCGCGCGGCTTCCGCGTCCAGCGTGACCGGCTTCATCTCGCCACCGGAGGCCGCCATGGCCGCGTGGTCGTGCTCGCCGCCTACGGCCGCCTGCTGCGTCTCGGTTCCCTGTCCGTCACCGAAGCCGAAGGCCACGGTGGCCGCGGCGGCGACCACGACGGATACGGACGGGACGATCTGTTTCCAGGTACTCATCGGGTCTCCACCAGGATCGGGGCCGAGGGGGGAAGCGAGCGGCCCACCACGGATTCCAACGCCGTGTAGGCCTTTCCGTACTCGCCCAGGAGCTGGAAATACTCCCCCTCGAATCGGTTCACGGTCATCTGTGCATCGACCAGCGTCATGAAATCCACGGCACCCACCCGGTAGGAGGAGAGCGCGGACTCCACGGTCGCTTTGGCTTCGGGTATCACTTCGTCGGCATAGAGGCGAACCAGGCTCCGGGATCGGTCCAACTCCGCCATGATCTCGCCGATTCGGGCCCGCACACCCGCCTCTCGGCTCCCCAACTCGGCCTGGGCCATGCGCTCCATGGCCAGGGCCGCGTCCCGCAGGGCGGACTGACGCCGGGATGCGAACACGGGGATGCTGAAGCCCACCATGACGCTCCCCATGCGCTCCGTCCCCGTCCCCGGATTCCGCTGACCGTAGTTGACGCCCAGCGTCAGGTCCGGCCAGAAGTCCCTTCGCGCCAGGTCGGTCCGCCGCCGGGCCTGAGCGACGCCCAGCCGTCCATGCTCGAGAAGGGGACGTGATTCCCGCGCCCAGGCGGCCAGGGTGTCGGCGGGGGGGATGGTCATCGACAGGTGCCCCAGCATGGGGGGAGGGACCGGCGTGTCGGCGGGTCGGTCCAGCAGCCCGTTCAGCCGCGCCGCCATGGTGATCCTCATGGCCCGCATGGCGCGGATGTCTCCGTCCATGCGAGCGACCTCCACGTCCGCGCGCAGCACGTCGGCCTGCCGTCCCATTCCCGACACGTACATCGCCTTGGCCACCTGCTGGAAGTCCTGAAGAAGCGAGAGCGTCTCGCCCATGACCTCGAGGCGCCGGTCCAGGCCGTACAGATCGTAGAACATCCCCGACGCCATGCTCCGGACCTCCCATTCCGCTTCGCCCACCACGGTCCCGGCCATCTCGCTCTCGTACGACGCGATGTCGCCCCGGATCGAGAGCTTGCCGGGAAAGGGAATGGTCTGCATGACCTGGACCGACGGTGCCATGGAGGTGGGCATGTCGGCGTTGAAGCTCGGCAGACCGAAGTTCATGATCCCGAGTTGCACCATCGGGTCCGGGAGGGTCGAGGCCGCCGGCTCCCGGTACGCGGCGCCTTCGGCCACGGCCCGTAGAGCGTGGAGACGCGGGTTCCGCTCACGGGCCGCCGCCAGGACGTCGTCCAGGGCGAGGCTGTCCGCGGAGGCCTGACCCACCGCCGAAGCCTGGGCCGGAGACGCCGCCACGAGTACGGCGGCGCAGGCCGTCAGGAATCTTTTCACGTACACCTCTCCACCGAAGTCCGCCCATTACTGGACGAAGCATCGTGGAGGGGAGGTGAAGGCCCGATGAGATGGAGATGAAGAATCCTTCAGGATCACGCGCCTTCCGGCGGGTCCGCGGGGATGCGCACCACCACGCTCGCGCCGCCGGCCGGGAGATTCCGGACGGATACCGAACCGCCGTGCGCCTCGGTGACGGCCTCCACGATGGCCAGTCCCAGCCCGGTACCTTCCTCGGGCGTCCGGTGGGTGCGCGCCGCGTCTTCACGGAAGAACCGTCGGAACGCCTGATCCGGGTCCTGGAAGCCCGGGCCGGTGTCCTCGATGGAGAGCACCAGGTCCTCTCCGTCGCGTCGCACCAGCACGTCCACGCGGCCCTCGCGGGGCGTGTACTTCAGCGCGTTGTCGACCAGGTTCCACACGACCTGACCCACGAGGCCGGGGTCGAACCGGCCCGTCGCGTCGTCCGCTTCCGCGATCTCCATGACGATCCCCTTCTCGGCCGCGGCCCCCCGGAGCCGATCCGCCACACGGGTCGTGACCTCGGACAGAGACGCGGCCTCGATCCGGGGACGCAACGCCCCCGAGTCCGACCGGGCCAGCACCAACAGATCCTCACCGATGCGCGAAAGGCGGACCACCTCTTCCAGGGTGCTCTCCAGGACCCGACGGTACTCCTCCGGAGAGCGCTCCCTGCGCAGGGCCAGCTCCAATTCTCCGCGCATCACGGTGAGGGGTGAACGCAGCTCGTGGCTGGCGTCGGCGGTGAACCTCCGCTGGGCGTCGAAGGCGCCCTGGATGCGGGACAACATGGTGTTCAGGACGTCCACCAGGCGCCGGTATTCCCTGACCTCGGCGTACGCGTGGATGCGCCGGTCCAGGGAGCCGGCCCGGATGGCTTCGGCCTGATCGATGACCTCGTTGACGGGGCGCATGGCCCGGCCCGCCAACCAAGACGCGCCCACGAAGGTGGAGGCGCTCATCACCACGGTGAGTGCCAGGAGGAAGAGTCCCACCCGGGTGAGCATCTCATTGCGCGCCGTCAGCGGAGCCGCGACTTCCAGGACGTGGCGCTCGTGGACCATCCCGAAGCGTTCCAGCGGATAGTACAGAGTGCGGATGGGCATCCCGTTCCACGACGTCCGCGTCCACACCAACGTGCCGTCCGCCGCCCGAGCCAGGTGCTCCCGGTTCAGGGGGAGATCGGACGTCATGTACTGGTTGCGGAGGAGACTCACCCCGTCGGCCTGCCAGACCTGGGCGTATCGGATGAGATCCTGGAGCGACGTCGCCTCGTCCGGTGTCAACTCCCATTCGTGGAAGTGCATCGCCCCGGAGGGAGCGTCGGTGAGGGACGCGGCCTGGATGGAGGCCACGTTGAGGATGGACGCGTCCAACTCGCCGTCGAGGATGGACCGCACCGTGAGGAAGGTGACGAACGCCACCGTGGCCAGCCCCACCGCCATGGCCATCATCGCCCTGAGGGCGAGTTGGAAACGGAAGGACCGGCTCACTCCGTCTCGCCCTTCTGGAACAGGTAGCCCACCCCTCGCACGGTCTGCAGGAGGGGGTCGGATCCGGTCTCACGGAGCTTTCGCCGCACGTGACCCACGTGGACGTCCACCACGTTGCTCATGGGATCGAAATTGAGGTCCCAGACCTTCTCGAGAAGCTCGGTGCGGCGGACCACGCGTTCCGGGTTCAACATGAAGAACTCCAGGAGCTGGAACTCCTTGGGAGTCAGATCCAAGCGCCTCCCGGCGCGTAGCGCGACGTGCTTCACCCGATCCAGCTCCACGTCGTCGTAGAGGAGGCGGTCCGGTCGGGAGGCCCCCCCCCGGCGGAGGAGCGCGCGGATGCGGGCCAGGAGCTCGTCGAAGCCGAAGGGCTTGGTCAGATAGTCGTCCGCTCCGGCGTCGAGGCCGAGGACGACGTCCTCCCTCGCGTCCCGGGCGGTGAGGAGAAGCACCGGAACGGTCTTTTCCTTGGAGCGCAGGTCGCGAACGATCTCCAGCCCCGATTTCCCCGGCAGCATGATGTCCAGGAGGAGCAGATCGTATTCGTGGACGTGGGCCTTCATCAGGCCGTCCGTCCCGTCGTGGGCCACGTCCACGGAGTAGCCCTCCTCCCGGAGTCCCTTGTCCAGGAAGCTGGCGACCTTCTTGTCGTCCTCTACCACCAGGATGCGCATGTACGGCGTACCTTCGGATGCGGTCGATGATGTCCTCGGCTGAACATAGTGCGGTCGCGGCGCCGCGTGGTCCATATGAAGGAGTCTTCATCCAGGATTCACGAACCGTTCATACGCGTGCACGCATCTTGGATCACGGTCCGTCCGTCCCGGGGGGATGCCCCACCGTCGAGGCTGCCCCGTTCCGTTCCGGTGCCTCCCGGGATGCCGGACCCACACCCTCTCCGGCGTTCAGCGCGGTCGGGTGTGGGGGACGGCTCTCACCCCAGCAGGAGTCCGGCTTCCACGGCCGCCGCTCCACCCGCGCCGGCCGCTTCCCTCAGGGCGTCGACGGGGTAGGATCCACTGTCCCGCAGCGCGGCCGCCACGGCCATGAGCGCCCACGAATCCTTCCTGCGCTCCCACCCGGATGCCCCGGCGAAGTCCAGCGTCACCGTCCGGGCCCGGGTCTCCACCACGGGGAGCTCGGCGTTCCGGTACACCACCGACCCGGGGCCCAGCGCTCCGACGCGAGCGGCCACCTTGGCGTGGCCTTCGGGGAAGAGATCGAGGACCACGTCGGGCGAGGGTGTGGCGGTGAAGAGGACCTCCTCCGGAGAGAGGATGACCTCGGAGAGGGAAAACCCCGTGCGCACCGTCACGGGGTAGTCGTTGCGTTGGGTGGCCCAGAGCCCCGACAGGACCCCACCTCGCGCCAGGGCCCCCGCCGCCGAACCGATCCGCTTCCCGGCCGCGCCGGCGATCACCCACGACAGAGGACGGTCCACCCCGCTCTCGAAGCGGGGCTCCATGGGCCGTGGCGGCATGACCTCCCGACCCACCACGCCTTCGTACTGGACCCGGTACGCCTTCGCGTACTCGGGGCGGGGAGCTTCGGCCAGCACGCCCGCGGGGAGCCCGAGGGTGTCGAGGAGTTCCTCCATGGACTTCCGGGAAAGCTTGTTGGCGGGGGCGTAGTACGCCGTGCAGAGCTCCCACACGTCCACCAGGGAGAAGCCGTCGTTGCGGAGCGCTCGCTCCATGAGGTCGGTCACGTCACCATGGAAGGTGGAGGTCCGCGCCACGAAGCTCGCTCCGTTCACCGCCACCGTGCCGCAGATGTCCATGGGGCGCTCGATCTGCCCCAGCGGCGTGGTCGCCGTGACCCCGCCGGGAGGCGTGCTCACCGAGTGCTCTCCCCCCGTCATCCCGTAGTTGAGGTTGTTGAAGACGATGACCGTGACGCCGATGTTGCGCCGCGCCGCGTTGATGAGGTGGTGGCCGCCGATGCCGCACCCGCCGTCTCCCATGAGGACCACCACGTGGAGCTCCGGATCCGCCAGCTTGATCCCGGTGGCGTAGGTGACCGAGCGCCCGTGGAGTCCGTGGACCGCGTTGGTGGCGAAGAACCGGTCCGACAGCCCGGAGCAGCCGATGTCGGAGACGATGACCACCTTCCTGGGGTCTACCTCCAGCTTCACCAGCGCGGCGTCCAGGCGCTCCAGGATGGTGCCGTGGCCGCACCCCGGGCAGAACGGGAAGGGGAGGGTGGCCTGGTCGAGGTACGTCGGGAGCGCGGTGCTCATGCCGCCACCTCCCTTCCCACCGCCTGCAGGATCTGCTCGGGAGTGATGAGCTCGCCGTCCACGCGGTGGACGCCCGCGACCTCGACGCCGGCGTCGCAGAGGCGCTCGATCTCCCGGATGTACTGCCCCAGGTTGAGTTCCGGAACCACGACCCGACTCACGCCGTCCAACACCGCGCGGATGGCGCCCTCGGGCACGGGCCAGAGGGAGTGCACGGTGAGCGACGACACGGCGACACCGTCGCCCCGGGCACGGCGCACCGCTTCCTTCACCGACCGGGCCGTGATGCCGTAGCTCAGGACCAGGGTATCGGCTCCGTCCTCCAGGTCGAGTTCCACCAACCCGATCTCGTCCATGTGATCCTCGATCTTGGCGGTCAGCCTCCGGTTCAGGCCGTCCACCTGGGCCGGGCTCTTGGTGAGGTAGCCCCGTTCATCGTGGGAGGAGGTCGTGAAGCGGAGGAGGTGCGCGCCGCCGATGGGTGACATGGCGGGAACGCCCCCTGGCGCGTCCTGGGGGTACGGGACGAAGGGTTCGTCCGCCGGCGCGGTCACCCGCGGGCGCACGGGAACGGCCTCCCATGCGGCCACGTCGACCGTGGCCCGCGAGAGCACCGTCTCCTTGTCCGTGGCCAGGAAGACCGGCACGCGGAAGCGCTCCGCCAGGTCGAAGGCCCTCAGGGTCAGGGAGTAGCATTCGGCCACGTTGGTGGGTGCCAGGACGATGACCGGGAAGCCGCCGGAGGTCCCCCAGCGGAGGAACTGGATGTCTCCCTGCGCCACCGTGGTCGCGCCCCCCGTCGCGGGCCCCATGCGCTGGGCGTCCACGATGACCATGGGAACCTCACCCATGATGGCCAACCCCACGTTCTCGCTGTACAGGCTCACTCCGGGGCCGCTGGTGGCGGTCAGCACCCGTGACCCGGTGAGGGCCGCGCCGATGCAGAACCCCATGGAGGCGATCTCGTCCTCGCCCTGGATGGCCACACCCCCCACCTTGGGCAGTTCTCTGGCCATGTGCAGGAGGATGGGGGTAGCCGGAGTGATGGGATATCCGGCGAAAAAATCACAACCGGCATGAATCGCGGCCCGGGCTATGGCCTCGGCGCCGTCGATGAACTCGCGCATGGAAACCTCGGGGTGGGGCGGGCCGCTCCCGCCACTCCCGAAATGTGCCGTGGCGGCCCTCCGGGGCAGTCGGGAGATCCCCCTGGGGCGATGTGGGGGAACGGCGCTGTCCGTGCCGCCGCCCGGCCCCCCGGCGTGGAGCCCCTGTTCCCCGCGCCGCGTGAACAGGAAGGCCCCGGGTGGCGGCCCCGTGCCGAACACCCTACCGTTCTCCGTACCCCCTCCGGCGGGTGGACCGTCCCACCGGTCGTGAGGGTCGGGCACCATCCCGATCTCCTCGTCGCCTCACCCCGGAGCCCCGATGCGCACCCGCTTCCTCCCCGTCCTCGCCGCGCAACTCCTCGCCGCGCCCGTATCCGCACAGAGCGTCTCCGAGATCCCCGCGGATCTCTTCGCCGACGCCGACTTCCGCCACGTCGGTCCGGTGGGCAACCGCGTGAGCGCGGTCATCGGAGAGCCGGGCAACGCCAACGTGTACTACATCGGCGCGGCCTCGGGCGGCGTCTTCCGGAGCGAGGACGGTGGACATTCGTGGGAGCCCATCTTCGACGACCAGGTGGCCATGTCCATCGGCGCCCTCGCCCTGGCGCCCTCGGACCCCAACGTCCTCTGGGCGGGGACGGGAGAGGCCTTCATCCGCTCCAACGTCTCCATCGGCAACGGTGTGTACCGCTCCACCGACGGAGGCGACACCTGGCGCCACATGGGGCTGGACGCCACGGGGCGCGTCGGCCGGATCGTCATCGACCCGCGCGACCCCGACGTGGTCTTCGTGGCGGCGCTGGGGCACCTGTACGGCCCCCAGGAGGAGAGGGGCGTCTACCGAACCCGCGACGGCGGCGAAACGTGGGAACGGGTGCTCTTCGTGGACCGGAACACCGGCGCCGTGGACATCGTCATGAGCCCCGGCAATCCACGCGTCCTGTTCGCGGCGACGTGGCAGATGCGCATCTGGACCTGGGGCCGGGAGAGCGGCGGACCGGGGAGCGGACTCTGGAAGTCCACCGACGGCGGGGACACCTGGACCCGCCTGGAGGGACGCGGCCTCCCGGGCGGCACCCTGGGGAAGATCGGCCTGGGGATGACACCCGACGATCCCGACCGCGTCTACGCCCTCATCGAGACCAACTCCAACGGGGACTACGAGCCCCTCACCGAGCACGAAGGAGTGCTGTGGCGCTCCGATGACGGCGGCGCCTCGTGGGACATGGTGAGCGCCGACCACACCCTGGCCCAGCGTCCGCTCTACTACAGCCGCCTGGCGGTGGCCCCCGACGACCGGGACGAGGTCCACTTCATGTCCACGCGGCACAGCCGCTCCCTGGACGGTGGGCGGACCGTGGAGGGCGGCGGAGCCGGGGGAGACAACCACGACATGTGGATCGACCCGCTCCTCCCCGACCGCATGATCGTGGGACACGACGGCGGGATCAGCATCTCCACCAATCGCGGCGAGTCGTGGTACGAGCCCCAGCTCCCGGTGGCGCAGATGTACCACGTCTCCACCGACAACCGGGTCCCGTACAACCTCTACGGGAACCGCCAGGACGGGTCGTCCTTCGGGGGACCCTCCAACACGCTCACCTACGGGGAGATCCCGCTGGGCGCGTGGAGGTCCGTGGGAGGGTGCGAGTCGGGGTTCGCCGTGGCCGACACCGTGACCAACGACGTGGTCTGGTCGGGCTGCTACGAGGGGATCCTGGACCGGCACGAGCTGTCCACGGGGCATACACGCACCGTGAGCGTGTGGCCGGACAACCCCGAAGGGTGGGGGGCCGCGGAGCTCCGGTACCGCTTCCAATGGACCTTCCCCATCCACATCTCCCCCCACGACAACAACACGGTGTACGTGGGAAGCCAGCACGTGCATCGTACCCGCAACGGCGGCCAGAGCTGGGAGGTGATCAGCCCGGACCTCACCACCGACGACGAGTCCCGCCAGAGGGCCAGCGGAGGGCTCACCACGGAAGACGCCAGCCCCACGTACTATTCCGTCCTCTTCGCCATCGCCGAGTCCCCGGTGGAGCCGGGCGTGATCTGGGCGGGATCCAACGACGGGATGGTCCATCTGACGCGGGACGGAGGCGCCACCTGGTCCGACGTGACCGGGAACATCCCCGGGCTCCCGCCCCACGGAACGGTGAGCAACATCGAACCTTCCCGCTTCCGGGCCGGCACGGTCTACCTCACGGTGGACCTCCACCAGCTCGGAAACACCGATCCCTGGGTCTACAAGTCCGACGACTACGGGCGGAGCTGGCGGTCCCTCGCCCGCGGCCTTCCGCGCAGCGTGTTCAGCTACGCCCACGTGGTGCGCGAGGACCCGACCCGAGAGGGGCTCCTCTACGTCGGAACGGAGAACGGATTGTACGCCTCGTGGGACGACGGCTCGAGCTGGCACCCTCTCCAGGGGGACCTCCCCCACGCCCCCGTCCACTGGCTCACGGTACAGCCCCACTTCAACGACCTGGTGGTGAGCACCTACGGGCGGGGTTTCTGGATCCTCGACGACCTCTCTCCCGTGCAGCAGCTCGACCCCGGGGTCCTCGCGTCCACGGTGCACCTCTTCCGGCCTCGCGCCGCCTATCGTTTCCTCCGTCGGGAGGGCGCCGCGAGCCAGCCCGCCGACCCCGCCGCCGGGGAGAACCCCGAGTACGGAGCGACACTGGACTTCTACCTCGCGGAGGCCCCGGCGGACGACGCCACCCTCACCATCGAGGACGAGGCCGGTACGGTGGTACGCACCCTCCCCGTGAGCGCCCACGCCGGGCTCAACCGGGTGGTCTGGGACCTCACCCATACGCCGTCGAAGCGCCCCCGCCTCCGCACGCCCGCGCTGGAGCACTCCCACGTGGGCCTGGGCGACGAAGAATGGCGCCCGCCCGTGGACGGCGGCACGGTGCGACCCCTCGCCGTGCCCGGGGAGTACCGGGTGCGCCTGGCGGTGGACGGGGAGGAGCGGACCACGACGCTCACCGTGCTCCAGGATCCCGCCTCCCGAGGCACCGCAGCGGACATGAGAGCCCAACTCGACATGCAGCTCGAGTTGCGGGAGATGACCGACTCCACGGCGGCGCTCATCGACCGGGTGGAATGGACCCGCAAGGGACTCCTCGACCTGAGGGTGCGCCTGCGCGGTGACTCGGCCTACGACGACGTGGTCGCCGCGGGAGAGGCGCTCCATGAAGCCCTGGTGGAGTTGGAGATGCGCCTCTTCGACCTCCGCCTCTCCGGAGGCACCGCGGGACAGGACACCATCCGGTGGCCCCGGCGGCTCTTCGCCAAGCTCACCAGCCTGGCGGGGTACGCCTCGGGCACCGACCATCCACCCACCGAACAGGCGGGAGAGGTGCGGGACCGATACCGCGTGGAGCTGTCCGAAGTCCTGGCGCGCTGGGCCGAGCTGGCGGACGGCGACATCGCGCACCTCAACCGGATGCTCACGGGGCGGGGACTCCTTCCGGTGATCTCGGAGCCGTAGCGCCGGGGGGGACGCCCTCCGCGCCCCGTTTCGCCGGCACGACGCAACCATTCGGGCCAACGACCCGTCAGTACAGCATAAGGATGACGAGTCGTTCCCCAATGGATCCAAGGCATCATGATGGATATGCGTCCCCCCCTAGCGGGCATCTTCGCGGCCCTGGTCACTCTGCCGGGGACCCTCTTCGCTCAGGTCACCGCCGTTTCCTCGCCGGACTCCCCACCCCCCTCCGCCGGCGCGACGCGGCTGGAGGGTGCGATCTCCATCGATGGCCGCCTCGACGAACCAGGATGGCGGCGGGCGACCCCCATCACCGACTTCCGCCAGTACCAGCCCGACGAGGGCCGGCCCGCCACTCTCCCCATGGAGGTCCGCTTCCTCTTCGATGACGCGGCCCTGTACATCGGCGCCCGCCTGAGCCAGCCCGGGGGGGTGGCCGCGCCCCTGGCCCGGCGTGACCAACTCCTGGACGCCAGCGGGGACAACGGCTCCTTCAACTCGCTCACCACGGACAAGCTCGTCGTCGACCTCGACCCCTATCACAACCACATCGACAACGCGCGCTTCGAGGTCAATCCGGCGGGGGCGAAGGGGGACCAGTTCAACGGCGATCCCTCCTGGGATCCCGTGTGGGAAGCGGCGGCGCGGGTGGACTCGGCCGGGTGGAGCGCCGAGATGCGCATCCCCTACAGCCAGTTGCGCTTCAGCCGGGACAGCGCACAGGTCTGGGGACTGCAGATCTGGCGCTACGTGGACGGCCTGAACGAGCAGGACATGTGGTCCTTCTGGCGGCGGAACGCCTCCGGAGGACCGGCGTTCTACGGGACGCTGGACGGACTGGAGATCACCCACCGGCCCCGCCAGTTGGAGGTTCTACCCTATGCCGTGGCGGGCGGCACGTTCGAGCGCGCCGCCAGCGGGGATCCGTACCACGACGACCACGAGGGGCACATGAACGTGGGAGGAGACATCAAGTACCTCCTCACCTCGAATCTGACCCTGAACGCCACCCTGAACCCCGACTTCGGACAGGTGGAGGTGGACCCGGCGGTTCTGAACCTCAGCGCGTACGAGACGTATTACGACGAGAAGCGCCCCTTCTTCGTCGAGGGGAGGAGCGCGTTCAGCTTCGGCGGAATGCGGTGCATGTTCTGCAGCAACAGTTCCAGCCTCTCGGCCTTCTATTCGCGGCGCATAGGCCGGGCGCCGCAGCTCGGCGGTTTCGTCCAGGGCCGCTCCATCTACGCCGACACTCCGGACAACACGAGGATCCTGGGCGCCGCCAAGATCACCGGGCGTACCGGAGGCGGCTTCACGGTCGGCATCCTCGACGCCATCACCAATCAGGAGACGGCCCACTACCTTCCCACCGGTGGGGCGCCGGAGCTCTCCCAGGTGGTCGAGCCCCTGACGAATTTCTTCGTGGGAAGGGTGAAGAAGGACTTCAACCAGGGCTCCACCTGGGTGGGGGGCATCTTCACCTCCACGACCCGACGGATGAGCGACGGGGTCGTCAGCGACCGACTGCGCAGTCACGCAGAGGCCTGGGGCCTGGACTGGCGCCACTACTGGAACCGCAGGGACTACTCCTGGATGGGCGGTCTGCTCTTCTCCAACGTCGCCGGCTCACCCGCGGCCATGGCCGCCACCCAGCGCTCCAGCACCCACTACCACCAGCGGCCGGACCGCCAGGTCACGGGGGACGGACTCTTCGGCACCGCATACGATCTCACGGCGACGTCCATGCAGGGGTACGGTATGTATACGCGGGTGGGCAAGGACGGAGGGACGCTGCTGTGGGAGGCCATGGCCAACGTCCGGAGTCCGGGGTTCGAGGTCAACGACCTCGCCTTCCTGAGCCGCGCCGACTACGTGTGGATGAACGGCAACGTCGGGGGCAACTGGACCGTCCCCACGAGTTGGTATCGGCACATCTTCACGAGCCTCGGGGGTGCCACGCAGTACAACTACGACGGGGACCGCACGTTCAGCCAGCTCCAGGCCTACTATGGGATGGAACTCCCGAACTACTGGAACGTGCGCACCTTCCTCATCCGCAACTTCACGTCCTTCGACGACCGCCTCACCCGCGGGGGGCCGGTCGTGAAGCGCGCCGGACAAGACTTCGGCCACCTCCAGGTATCCACGGACGCACGGCGTCGCGCCGTCTTCGACATCTCCGTGGCGGCCTCCCGGGGGATCGACTCTCCCACGCACTCCCTCACCGTCCGTCCGGGCGTCGCGCTCAAGCCGACCAGCAACGTGTTCATCCAGATCTCCCCCACCTACTCCCGGGACGAGAGCGATGCCCAGTACATCACCGCCGTGGCCGATCCCACCGCGACGGCCTTCTACGGGACGCGCTACGTCTTCGGCTTCGTGAATACCAGAACCGTGTCCCTGGACACGCGCATCAACTGGACCTTCACGCCGAACCTGACCCTGCAGCTCTACGCTCAGCCCTTCATCGCCGGCGGGGACTATACGTCGTTCCGGGAGTTCGCCGAACCAAGGAGCATCCGGAAGCTCGACTACGGCGACGACGTGGGCACCGCGACCTACGACGAGGTCGCCAACGCCTACACCATCGACGCCGACGGCGCGGGCGCGGGCGCACCCTTCACCCTGGACAACCCCGACTTCACCCTGCGCTCACTGCGGGGTACGGCCGTGCTGCGCTGGGAATACCGTCCCGGCTCCACCGTCTTCTTCGTGTGGACGCAGCACCGGTCGGGCCAGGACCCGGTGGGGACATGGGACTTCGACGGTGCACGGTCGGCGATCCTGGCGGACCCGGCGACGAACGTGTTCCAGGTGAAGGCGACGTACTGGCTGGGTCGCTGAGGGGAGGGCCGCGCCGGCGCGTTCCCAGGTGATTCGTCGGGGCGCGATCCGGGACCCATACCTGCTGGTGGAATCCCGGCTTGCGACTTCTCCGACTCCTACCTACCGTGACGCGCTCGCCTGACCGTCCGCTTTCACGGTGGGGATGATGTCCAAATCGCAATCGGCGGCTCCCCTGAGCCGGGTGACGCGCCGCCCGTGGGGGGTCGGACTCCTCGTCGTATTGGCGCTGGGGGGCGTCTGGCTCGCCGGCCGGGCCCGAGCGGGGGGAGACGACGAGAGCGCCGATGCCCTCCTGCGCTACGTGCGCAGCCCGGAGACCGCGGCTACGGTGCGCTCTGCCTGCAGCTCGTGCCACGTCTTTCCGGAGCCCGACATTCTCCCGGCCGAGTACTGGATCACGGCCGTGCGCGGTATGTATCAGATCGCGGCCAATCGCGGCGTGGAGCTTCCCCTCAGGCCGGAGCAGGCGTTGGCCTGGTATCTCCATCACGCGCAGGAGGAGCTGCCCCCGGCGCCGGGCCGCACGGATGCGGGCCCGGGGTCGCTCGAGTGGGACGTCCACGCATGGAGACCGGCGGCCGCACGCCCTGCTTCCGAGCAAAAGCCGGGCGTGACCCACGTGGAGATCGCCCCCCTCCTCGGAGGGTCGGGTTCGGACATCGTCGTGTCCGACGTGTCCACGAACCGGGTGTACGCCCTGAGGCCCCATGCCCCGGAGTCGGGCGCGGTGGAGGTGGGCGCGGTCCGCAATCCCGGGCGTCTGTCGGTCGCCGACCTGGACGGCGACGGAAGGGAGGACGTGATCGTGGCCGAACTCGGCGATCTCGTGCCGACCAACGACCCCGTGGGCTCGGTGGTGTGGTTCCGGGCCACCCCTTCCGGAGTCTTCGAGGCGGTCCGGATCGCCGACGACCTCGGCAGGGTCGGCGACGTACACGCCACGGACGTGGACTCGGACGGACGCACCGACGTCGTCGTGGCGGTCTTCGGATGGATGGAGGGCGGACGCCTCCTGATCCTGGAGAACACGGGTGACGTGGACGGCGTCCCCACCTTCACACAGCACGTCCTGGACGAGCGCCCGGGGTTCACCGACGCACGGGCGGTCGACCTGGACGGCGATGGGCGCAAGGACATCGTTGCCCTCATCGCCCAGGAGTACCAGCAGGTCATGGTGTACTGGGCCGAGGACGACGGATACCGCGCCGAGGTCGCCTTCCAGGCGCCGAATCCCGACTGGGGCTTCACGGGGATGGAGGTGGTCGACTTCACCGGCAACGGACTCCCCGACGTGATCGTGGCCAACGGAGACAACCTCGACCTCACCTTCGCCAAGCCGTATCACGGGGTGGGGATGCTCGAGAACCTTGGCGCCGGGAAACTCGAGTACCGTCACCTCACCAGCATGTACGGCGTGCACCGAGCGGTGCCGGTGGACCTCGACTCCGACGGCCTCCTCGATCTCGTCCTGTCCGCGTGGCTTCCCCCGAGCGTCGTGCCGATGGTGCCGGAGCCCCGGGAGGCGGTGGTCTGGCTCCAGCGCGTGGGACCCACCCGATTGGTGCGCCGGGTCCTGCAGCGGGATGGCGTCCACCACATGACCCTCGACGCGGGCGACGTGACGGGGAACGGCGTGCCGGAGATCGTCCTGGGATGGATCGATCTGGGCGTGGTGGACCCGGGCCAGGCCAACCCGGGTGTGCCACTCGAACCCTTCGTGACGTGGTGGCGGAGCCGCGCGGTGTCCGAGGCCGGAAGATCCGCCGGCTCGGCGGGGGAGGGTGTGGACTGGAGCCCGGACGCGAGACATGGCGAAACCGCCGATACCCCGCGGTGAGAGCCCCGCTCCGGGGTGCGGTGAAGTGGATGCATCGCACGTCGGCGGGGGGAAGTTCGGCGTGAGCCGACCACCGACGTTGAAACTTCCACTCGTGCTCCCATGAGACCCGACCGCTGGTGGTGGGCCACGGGAGCCTCCGTCGCCGTGGCGGTACTCGTGTGCACGTTTCCGGTGTTTCGGACACCCCTCCTCGAGCCCGACGACTACCGCTACCTGCAGATCATCCAGGAGGGGGACCGCGGACCCGTGGAGCTGGTCACCGGCTCCGCGGTGGTGGAGAACAGTTGGGATCATCTCTGGTGGACGGACACCGGACAGTCCGTGCGGTTCTTCCGCCCCACCGTCGTATTCAGCTACTGGCTGGACGGGACTCTGTATCCCGATGTCCAGCTTGGTCTCCTGGTGACCAATACGGTCATCCACCTTCTCTGTACGCTCATGTTGGCGTTGATCCTGACGTTTCTCGTCGGAAGGGGGTACGCGGCCTACATCGGCACGATGCTGTTCGCGGTGATGGCCTGCCATGCGGAGACGCTCTGGTACGTCGCGGGTCGCACCGACAGCCTGGCCGCCCTCTTCTTTCTGGCCGCGTTGGTGATGCACGCCCGGCTTCCCGAGCGCGCGGGACCGGCGCTCCTGCTGCCGGTAGCCGCCTTCGCCCTGGCGCTCCTCACGAAGGAGACGGCGGTCGCACTACCTCTGGTGGCGGTGATGTGGGACCGGTGGACGGAAGGAGGATGGCGCGAGCTCCGCGGGCGGGTCCCCGTGTACGGGGCCTACGCGGGCACGCTGGTGGCGTACCTGGTCCTCCGGGGGTGGACACTCGGCTCCGGGATGGACTGGGTATTCCCGTACCTGATGGATCCGAGTGATCCCGGATTCCCCCTGCATCTCTGGACGGGGGCGCGCAGCTACGCGGAGAACCTGTTCGCCGGGGCGATCACTCTTCCATTCCTTCAAGCGGATCAGCTCTCCTCGTGGACGAGTCCTTTCGGCCTGGGGGTGGCGGCGGCGGCAATGGGGACCATCGGAGTGACTCTGCGGAAGGATCCCAGGTTCCACATCCTGCTCGTGATGGCGGTGGGGAGCTGGTTGCCTACCGCCATCGCCTACGTGTCCGAGCGCTATCTGTACCTTCCGTCGGCCGCGCTGGCCGGCGCCGTCGCGCTCCTGCTGTCGTCGACGCGAGCCAGGCCCGCCCTCTTCCGGGTGCTGGCCGTCCTGGTGGTGGTGTGGGGAGGCCACCAGGCGATGAATCTCCGGAACAAGCATCGTATCGTCGCTTCGTTGCCCTATCGGACCGCCGCCGTGGTGGAGAGACTCTTCGCTCCCATCCGGGACGACATCCCCCCAGGCGCGGACGTGGTGTGGCTCGACTTTCCCTTCGACTGGGTATCGGCACAGTTCATGGAGCAGCTCCTGAGGGTGGAGTTCGACGATCCCGGTTTGAAGCTCTCCATCCTGACCCACGTACCCGTGGGCCGGGACATCCCGGAGAGACTCGTCTTGACCCGCCCGACACCGGTGACGCTCCGTGCCCACCGTAGCACGGGCGTGACGTCCAGAGGGGAGTCGCTCTTCCGCTGGGTGGACTGTGATCCGGGAGCCGTGATTCGCCGCTCGGCTCTCCCATTCGAGGCGACCATCGTCGAAGGATCGGAGGAGGTGTGCAGCACCGTGGACTTCCGCTTCGAGACGTCCCTCGACGAGAAGGTGGTGATCTGGTTCCGGCCCGATAAGCCGGTGGTGCCGCACCCGACTGGAAGGGTGGTGGATGGAAGCCTGCAGATCCTCGAAGTCCCCCCTCCCCTGGAGGGGACCGGCGAACGATGAAGGGCGAGCCACCTCGACCCCGGGGGCCGGCTCACGGTTCCATGTCGTCGCCCCAACGCGCGCCCTGACGCCGGACCCCGGTCGGACCCCCACGCCGTCGCGGGGTCGGCGGTGCCCGCCGGGGCACCGCCGACGCGTATCCGCTACCTGCCGTCGCCGATGGGCCGCACGGGAGGCGCCACCACGAACGGCTTCGTGACGATGTCCGGCTCCACGCCTTCCTTGGACTCGGCCACGATCCGGGCCACTTCTTCCATGAGCTTGTCGTTCTCCATCACGACCCCATCCTTGATCGTGTGGATGATCCCCCGGGTGCGGTACATCTCCCGGGTCTCGGGATCCATGTTGATGGCGCCGAAGGGATACAGGTACCTGAAGTTCTCGGCGGGGCTTCCGTCCACCACCAGGAGGTCCGCGATGTAGCCTTTCTGGACCATCCCCAGCTTGGGCTCCATGAGGAATTCTGCGGAGTTGTAGGTGGCGCTCCGCAGCACTTCCAGCGGATGCATCCCCGACTCCAGGACCAGCTGGAGCTCACGGATGTTGCCGAAGCCTCCGGTGGACCACTGGTAGTTGTCGTCGGTTCCGTAGGCGACGCGCCCGCCCCGCTTGTTGAACTCGTAGATCAGGTCGCCCCAGAGGTCGTACATGTAGTGCCACCGATACTCGTCCAGTGAGGTCCAGTTGTACTGGAAGGAGGCGTGGTTGTCGGGGTTGGGGAGGTGCCAATCCCAGAGCGCCTGGTGGGTGTACTTCTCGTGCCACGGAAGCCCCTGCGCCCGGATGATGTCGCGGTTGGCCTCGTAGGTGGCCCGGTTCGGCTGCATGGTGACGCCGTAGTAGACCAGGGAGTCCACCACGTCGTTGAGGAGGCGCTGGCGGGTCTCGGGGTTCTCTCCCGCCTCGATCCATACCTGGGCGGCCTCGCGAAACCGATGGTTCTCATCCCAGAAGTTGTAATCCACCGGGTAGTTCTGAACCTGCCGGTTCAGCGCGCTCTCTGCGTATCCGTAATGGTGGACGATCATGCTCACCCCCAGGCGGGCGGCGTCCAGGGCGTTCACCTGGGACGTGCTTCCCGGCTGGATGTGCACCCCGGTGACGCCCCCGGCGGCCTCGATGGCCTGGGCGGCGGCCCCGAACATGGTGGGGTTCCAGCAGAGGCTGTTCAGGTACACCTGCCGCACTCCGTTGGCGATCATCTCCCGCGCGATCTGCGGCGCCATCTCCGGGTTCATCAACTCCTCCTCCGAGTAGTCGGTCTTGGAGCCCCAGCCGTAGATGGGGAACTGGCGCGGAGCCAGGATGTCGTTGTTCCGCTCCGCCTCCAGGATGTCCTGGACGCGGCCTTCCTCGGCGGGACCGATGGAGGTGACCCCCGTGGCGAGCTGCATGTAGAAGACGTAGTCCAGCGGGAGGGCCTCCTCGCGGAGGTGCAGGTGCAGGTTCAGCATCCCCGGCATCACGTAGAGGTTGTCCCCCTGGATGATCCGGTCCCCCTGCATACGCTCCGGGTCGTTCCTGTCGTGGCGTCGCATCTCGGCGATGACGTTCCCCGTCACCAGGATGTCGTATGGACCCACGGCCGGGCCACCGTGCCCCGGAATGACCATGACGTTCCGGAGGACCAGCCGCTCGTAGGGGCCTTCCGCCAACTCCCCGTAGCTCCGCGTCTCCGAGGGCGACGGCTTGAGGGCGACTCGTTCCAACTGGGCCCGAGCCGGTGTCGCGAGGCCCATGGTGGACAGGAAGACGCCGAGGAGGGTCGCGAGGATGGGGGCTCCCAATGGGAACCCGGATTGCGTGCGCTGCATGACTGCCACTCCTGAGGAGGGTGCGTCGTGGGGCCGGCACCACCTCATGCCGGCCGGTTCGCGTGCCTCCCGGTGGAGTGTGCCGCATCCGCCCCGGGAAGCGGGGGCAACGTAACGGGGGCGGGGCTTCCGGATCAAAGACTCGATTCTCCGGACGCCCGGGCCGAACGGATATGACATGAGCAGCGGGGATTGGTCGGCAACGGCCGCGTGCATAGACTTCGAACTCGTTCCACGGCCGACGGGGCCATCCACAGCGAGTCCGGAAACTCCATGAAGTTCCGCAACAAGAAGGTCACCGTGCTCATCGACGTGCGTTCACGGCTGGAGTTCTTCTTCGGCCACATGCCCGGCGCGGTCTGCATCCCCCTGTCGAAGATCAATGGCGCCACCCTGGATAGCCGCGGCATCGCGCGCGACGCGGACATCCTCGTGTACTGCGCCAGCGGTTCGCGATCCGCGATGGCGGTACGGGTCTTGAAGCAGGAAGGCTACACGCGGGTGATGGACGGAGGCGGGTTGGCGGACGTGAGGAGGAACCTCTCGGACGACTGACAACCGGATGCGTATCCCTCTCTCCCGTCCGATACCCGCCCTCCTCCCGTCCCGCCCGGAATAGTGGCCGCCGTGAAGCGTCCGTCCCGCGTGTGCGGGTCCTGCTCCGCCTGCTGCCGGGCGATGGGCGTCCACGAGTTGCGGAAGGGCGCCTGGCAAGCCTGCCCGCATCTGCGCGCGTCGGCCTGTGGGATCTACGCTCGCCGCCCGGGATCCTGCAGGAGCTTTGCATGCCAGTGGCTGCGAGGCGTACTCGAAGTGGACGGGACCGTCGACCCCGACCTCCGCCCCGACGCGTGCGGAGTGATCTTCGACTACCAGCCGGAAAGCCCCTTCGGTGACGTCTTCACGGCGTGGGAGGTCGAGCCCGGCGCATCGGTCCGGGGCCACGCGCGAGACATCATCGAGGGGCTCGCGGAACACTTCCCGGTCATGATCGTGACACCGGACCCGGACGGCGAGGATGGGATGTCCCGCAAGAGGTTCGTCGACCCACGGCGACCGCGCGCCACCGGCGCCTAAGCGCCCGCCACCCTCCCCAACGCCCACGCAGCCGCCTCGGCCACCACCTGGTCGTCGTCCGACAGCGCGGCCATCAGGGCGTCCACGGCCTCGGGATCGGAGGTCGCCGAGGCCGCCAGCAAGTTCCCCAGCGCGATGGCCACGTTGCGCCGCAGCCCCGCGTACCCCGCCCGCCGCATGGCCGACCCCCGCGTGTACGCGTCCCACTCCTCCTCGCTCATCCGCATGAGGTCGACCAGGGCGGGGCCGTCGGTGGTGGGGATGGTAGCCCTGATGGGACCGGCCTCGACGCACGCGGCCTCTCCATCGTCGTCGGGAGCGTCCGGGTCGCGGTCCCACTCGGCTTCCCACGCGGCACGCGCCGCATAATCCCGCTCAACCGCCGGTTCTGCGAATCGCCGGTTCCAGGGGCACACCTCCTGGCAGATGTCGCAACCGAACACACGGTTCCCCATGAGGGGGCGCAGCTCCTCCGGGATCGGTCCGCGGTGCTCGATGGTGAGGTACGAGATGCACCGTCGCGCGTCCATGACCGGGGCGCCGTCCGCATCCCGTCCCAGAAGCGCTCCCGTGGGACAGGCATCCAGACACGCCCGGCACGACCCGCACCGATCCGCCGCGAAGGGATCGTCGGAGGGAAGCGCGACGTCCACGAGCAGCACCCCGAGGAAGAACCACGACCCCGCCCGGGGATGGATGAGCATGGTGTTCTTCCCCTGCCACCCGAGCCCCGCGCGACGCGCCAGATCACGCTCCAGGATCGGGCCGGTGTCCACGTAGGCGCGAGCCCGCACGGGCGGCGGAGCGCTTCCAGCCGGAAGCGCCGCCCGCACGGGGGCACCGTCGTGGCCGGCGCCGGAACCCGCCGTCGAGCCCGCGCCCCCCCTCGTCTCCCCCTCCAGCCACCTCCCCAGGGCGAGGAGCTTCTTCTTCACCACCTTGTGGTAGTCTCGCCCCCGGGCATAGCGGGCGATCACCGCTCGAGACCGATCGTCGGGGACCCCGGGGGGATCCTCCTGGTGGTACGGATGGGTCACCACCACCACCGACCGGACGCTCTCCATCGTGAGGGTCGGATCCTCCCGCCGGGCCACCGCGTCCTCCCTGGCCAGGTAGCCCATCCCCCCGTGGTACCCACGGGCGACCCAGCGGCGGAAGAACGCGGCCTGCTCGCTGGGCTCCGGGGTGGTGATTCCACACCGGGAGAACCCGAGCGTCGCGGCGTGCTCCTTCAGCGCCGCCGCCAGCGTCCCGGCGGCGTCCTCAGGCATCGAGATCCACCGTGTAGACGCGCCCCTTCCATTCCACCTTTCGGCCGCGCGTCCAGGACCGCAGAAAGACGTACGTCGCCACCAGGGCGCCCAGGGGATACAGAGGTGCGTAGCGGAGAGGCACCCGGAAGCGCCGGTTGGCCACGAGCCACAGGACCAGACTGCACGAGACCGCGCCGCCGCTCCATACCGCCACCCCCCTCTCCCACCCCGGGGCGACGGCGCCACTCGCGACCAGGGCCAACGCCACCGGCGGAACGATCCACCAGATCACCGGAACCAGGACGGCCACCGGCCCCAGGAACGGCCTGAGAAGGGGCGGCAGGCTCTGGCGGCCGCCGACGAAGGCGTTCTTGGACCACCCCTCCACCAACCCTCCCAGGGAACGGTACATCCGGGTCGCCAGTTGCTCCTCGTCCGTGCGCGGAGCCAGGCGCATCCCCCTCTTCACGGTGTGCTGCGCCAGCGCCAGATCCTCGGCCACCTCCGCCCGCACGGCCTCGTGGCCACCCAGCGCCTCGTACGAGGATCTCCGGAAGAGCATGAACTGTCCATTCGCCACCACGTCGCGCCACCGGCCGCTCCGCGCCGCCCTCTCCAGGTCGAAGAAACGCAGGAAGAGCATCACGAACATCTGGGGCTGTACCACCCGCTCCCAGAAGCTCTCCGTGATCTGCCGGCCCAGAACCGTCACCAGGTCGGCGGCGTCCTCCTCCAACGCCGCCACCGCTCGCCCCAGGAGATCCGGTCCGTGCCGGGTGTCGGCGTCCGTGAAGAGGAGGACGTCGCCACGCGCCGCTCCGGCACCCTGCCGGCAGGCCCACGGCTTTCCCAGCCACCCCGGGGGGAGAGGCGCCCCATCGATGACCCGCACGTCGACCCCCGTCCGCCCGGCCACCCCACGGGCCCGGGCGCCCGTATCGTCGTCGCTGCGATCGTCCACCACGACGATCTCCATTCGCGGATAGGCGGAGGCCGCCAGCGACTCCAGGCAGGTTTCTATGTTCATCGCCTCGTTGCGGGCCGGGACGATCACGGACACCAACGGCGTGTGCCGCGGCGATGCCACCGTCGAGAGCGCGCGCGGCGGCCGCACGGCCACCACGAAGAAGAGGAGGAGCGCCACCCAGGGGAGGATCAGGAGAAGTGCTGGCATCGCGGCGTGTGCATCGGAATACGGAGGAGGCGACCCTCGAAGATAGCCCCCTCCCATGGACGCCGCGCCCTCGGGGCGTACCTTCGCAGCGGGACGGCGCGCCGCCGATCCCCGGCAATCCGACCCGATCCGGCATGGACATGGCCCCCATCCCCCATCTCGACGACATCCGTGACGCCTTCCCCATCCTCCAGCGGAAGACGTACCTCAACTCGTGCTCGCTGGGTGCACTCTCCACCCGCGCCGAGGCACGGATGGCCGGCTTCCTGGAGCTCTGGCACGAGATGGGCGCCTCGGCGTGGTACGAACACTGGCTGGGCCGGATCGAGGAACTGCGCGGGCGGGTGGCGGACTTCTGGGGCGCGTCCGCGGCGGAGACGGCCCTCCTCCCTTCCACTTCGGTGGCCCTCTCCGTGATCGCCGAGAGCGTCCCGGCGTCTCCCGGACGGAATCGCGTCGTCTGCACCGAGCTGGACTTCCCCACCCTCGCCTACCAGTGGGCCGTGAAGCCGGAAGTGGAGCTGGTGGTGCTGGAGAGCCACGACGGGATCTCCGTGGACCCCCAGCAGTTCGCCGACGCGGTGGACGAGCGCACCCTCTTCGTCGCCACCAGCCACGTCTTCTTCACGACCGGATTCGTGCAGGACCTGGCCGCGCTGGCCGACATCGCCCACCGGGCGGGAGCGTACGCCCTCATCGACGGGTACCAGGGAGCCGGCCAGATCCCCGTGGACCTGAAGTCCACGGGCGTGGATTTCTATACCGCGGGGCCGCTCAAATGGCTGTGCGGCGGACCGGGTCTGGCCTACCTCTATGTGCGGGAGGAGTTGATCCCCGAACTCTCTCCCAGGATCACGAGCTGGTTCGCCGCGAAGAACCAGTTCGCCTTCGACCTGGAGGACTTCGACTACCGTCCCGACGCCCGCCGCTTCGAGATGGGCACCCCCGCCCTCCCCACGGTCCACACCGCCCTCGGCGGACAGGAGCTCATCGACGAGGTGGGGATGGCCGCCATCCGAGCCCGCAACGCCCACCTCACCGACCTCCTGGTGGAGCGAGCCGGGAACGCGGGGCTGATGCTCAACGTCCACCCCGACCCGACCCGCCGCTCCGCCATCGTCATGGTGGCGCACCCGGATCCGGCCGGTGCGGTGGCACACCTCGCCCGAGCGGGGATCATCGTGGACCATCGTCCCGGGTTCGTGCGGATAAGCCCACACTTCTACAACACGGAAGAGGAGGTCGAGCGCTTCGTGGAGGTCCTGCGGGGGTTCGAGCGTTGACGGAGGGCGGGGGTCCCGTCGGTTCGTTGCTTCCGGGTCGGGTCCGGCGTATATTCTACGCATAACGAAGGGCCTCCCACCTTCCCGTGCCATATCGTCACGAGGATACAGCGGTGAGCACGCCACACCGGTCGTTCCCGGATCACCGAAGGAGTCCGACTCTCGCGGGCGCCCTCAGGTGGGTTCTGATCCCGGTCGTGTTCCTGGCCTGCGACGACTCCGTCTCTCCGGGTCCGGATCCCGTGGACGGGCCGCGGAACGAGATCCTCTTCATCAGCACGCTTCAGGGGTCGGTGAACGAGTTCGGGCGGACCCTCTCAGACATCTTCGACATCAACGCCGACGGAACCGCGCGCCGGAGACTCACGGCGCACTCCAACGACTACTACTTCCTGAGCCTCTCTCCCGATCGCAGCCGACTCGCGTTCTATGCCAACGAGGGCGGTGTCGGGTGTTTCAACGTCCGCGTGAGTGACGTTGAGGTGAGGGAGGTGACCCAGGTTACCGGACTGGCCCCCGACGAACGGTGCAACGTGAGTCCCTACTGGTCTCCCGACGGACACAGGATCGGGTTCACCAGCTCTCGGAATCCCGACTTCGGATGGGACGCCTACGTCATGAACCCCGACGGCACGGGGGTCGTGAACGTGAGCCGCAACCCCAGCGTGGACCTCGCAACCAGCCACGACCGGGTCGTGGGTTGGACCCCCGACGGGCGAATCGTCGTCCACACCAACCGGGAAGGGAGGGAGGGAACCTATCTGATGAGCGCCGACGGCTCCCAGGATGAACCGTTCATGGCGGACAACGTATTCCTCTACCCTCGCTGGTCTCCGGACGGAACCCGGATCGTGGCGACCAGCGACCGGGACGGAAACTGGGAGGTCTACGTCATCACCGCAGACCGCTCGGAAGTGATGAACGTGACTCTCGATCCCGAGTACGACCACATTCCTCTGGGATCTCGCACGCCGTGGTCACCGGACGGATCGCGCATCGCGTTCCAGAGCACCAGATCCGGGAACACGGACGTCTTCGTGGTGAGTCCCGACGGCAGCGGGATCGTGAACGTCAGCAACGACCCGGGAAGGGACATGTTCATGGACTGGTCCCCCGACGGATCGAGGATCCTCTTCGCCAGTGACCGCTACGGCGACACGGAACTCTTCATTGCCGATGCCGACGGCACCCATCTCGTGAGCCTGACGAGGATCCCCTCCGAAACGAGTTGGCCCTACGCGATCTGGGTTTCGGGAAGGTAGCCGCGGCCTCCCCGTCTACACCTCTTCCGCCGACTTCTCGATCCGCGTCCACCGCTCCCCATCCCGCACCCGGTACTTCTCCAGCACGCGCTCCAGCGACTCGCCCAGGTCGATCCCCTGCTGATTCGCGATGACCAGGAGCACGAACAGCACGTCGGCCAACTCCAGCGCCAGATCCTGCTCGGGCTCGTCGGGTTTCTTCGTCTTGTGCCCGAAGCGGTGGTTCATCTCCCGGGCCAGCTCGCCCACCTCCTCGATGAGGCGGGCCAGGTTGGTCAGCGGAGGCCAGTAGCCTTCCTCGAACTGCGAGATCCACTCGTGGACACGATCCTGGGCGGTCTTCAGTTCCATCAGGGAACCACCACCAGCTTGCCGAACACCTTCCCGCTCTCCAGGAGCTCGTGGGCGCGCCGGATCTCGTTCAGCGGAATCTCTTCGTGGATCACCGGATCGAGACGTCCGTCGAAGGCGAGCTTCAACACCGTCCGGAACTCCTCGGGCGTCCCCATGGTGCTCCCCATGAGGGTGAGCTGCTTCCAGAAGACCAGGCGGATCTCCGTCTTCCCGAGGGCCCCGGTGGTGGCTCCGACGGTGACGAGCCTCCCGCCCACCCCGAGCGACCGCAGGCACGACTCCCAGACGGCCTCGCCCACGGAATCCAGGACCAGGTCCACTCCCTCCTTCCCGGTGTCGGCCCAGAGCGCCCGGGAGAAGTCGCCGGCGAGGCGGTCGTACACGAAGTGCGCCCCCAGCTCCCTCACCCGGGCCACGTTTTCCGCCCCGCTGGTGACGGCATGGACCTGGGCACCCGCCAGGAGCGCCATCTGGATGGCCGCGGTGGAGACTCCTCCCGAAGCGCCCGTGACGAGAACCCGTTCTCCGGCGCGGAGCCCACCCCGCACCATCAGGGCCCTCCACGCGGTAACGAACACCAACCCGGCCGCCGCCGCCTTCGCCGACGGATAGCCCGCCGGGATCTCCAGCAGATTCGCCGCCGGAACGACGGCGAATTCCGCGAAACCGCCCTGCGTGTGCTCGCCCAGGAGACGGAGATCCGGCCGCGGGAACGATCCTCCGCGACCGCGACCGTAGTAGTCCATGTAATCCAGCGACGGGTCCACCACGACCCTGAGCCCGAGGGGCACGTCCTCCGCTCCCGGTCCCAGGGCGTCCACCACGCCCACGATGTCCGATCCGCCGATGTGGGGCATGGGCGTCTTGATGGGGAGTCCCCGGCGCACCCACAGGTCCAGATGGTTCATGGCCGACGCCTCCACCCGAAGCCGTACCTCCCCCGGCCCCGGTTGCGGAACGGGAACCTTCCGGACGGACACCACCTCCGGCCCACCGAACTCGGAAAATACCGCCGCGCGCATGGTTGCCACGTCCCACCCCCCTTCTGGATACCGGACCCGCCAGCGTACTACGGAACCCGACCCCACGTCACGGGTTCCGTGGAGCACGGACATCCCGAGGCCACGGAGCCACCATGATCGCGGAACCCGACCGCCGGGAAGGCGACGGTACGTTGGATGGGTATATTGCGCTACACCAGCGCCCCCCCGCGTTCGAGGGGAGCGATGGCCATGCCTATACCGTTTCCGCGGAGGTCGAGCGCACCGGGAACCTCCGGGCCCCCTGGTCGGGGTTCCTGGTGTTCCCCCGGTGGGCGGCGGACGGGATGGGGATCGTGGGTCATCGGGAGACGCCGACGCTGGTGGAGGCGCGTAGCGAAGAGGACGCGCGCAGCCACCTGGGGGCGCTGGCCCTCCCGGAGCTGAAAGCCCTCCTCGAAACCGCCATCACCGACGACGACGAACCACGAGGTCGCTGAATCATGTTGAGAGAAGGACTGATCTACCTGAGCGGTTCGCGCGCCGCCAAGGCCGTGGTCACGCGCACCCCGTTGCGGGGGATGAGCCGGCGTTTCGTTCCGGGGGAGTCGGTGGACTCTCTGGTGGACGCCATCCGGGAGGCCAACTCCATGGGGCTCACGGCCACCGGAAACTTCCTGGGCGAATCGGTGAAGAGCGAGGCGTCCGCCCTCGAGGCCGGTGATGTCTACACCGAGATCCTGGAACGCATCGCGGCGGAAAAGCTCCAGGCCAACGTGTCTCTCAAGTTCACCCAGCTCGGCCAGGACATCTCGGAGGAGTTCCTGGCGAAGAACCTGGGCCGGGTGCTCGAGACGGCCCGCAAGGGAGGCCTCTTCATCCGCTTCGACATGGAGTCGTCTCCCTACACCCAGCGCACGCTCGACGCCTTCGAAGCGTTGTGGGCGGAGGGATGGAGGGACATCGGCGTGGTGCTCCAATCATATCTGAAGCGCACCGCCGGCGACGTGGCCCGCATGAACGAGATCGGCGCGCGAGTCCGCCTCTGCAAGGGGGCTTACGCGGAGCCCGCCGAGGTGGCGTTCCAGGCAAAGGCGGACGTCGACGCCAACTTCGTGGAGCTCATGCGGATGCTCCTCCCCGAAGGAAACTACCCCGGAATCGCCACCCACGACGACCGCATGATCGACGCCACGGTGTCCTTCCAGACGAAGGAAGGGATTCCCAAGGACCGATTCGAGTTCCAGATGCTCCACGGAGTACGCCGCGATCTCCAACAGCAGCTCGTGACCGACGGATACAACGTGCGCGTCTACGTCCCCTTCGGAAGCCACTGGTACCCGTATCTCATGCGACGCCTCGCGGAACGTCCCGCCAACGTCCTGTTCCTCGCCGGGAGTGTGGTGAGGGAGTCCCCCGTGGGTCGGCTCTTCAGCCGTCGGAACAAGGCCGACTCCCGGGGATGAACGGGCCCGATCCATCGGAGGACTTCCTCCGCGTCACGGAGATCTTCCACTCCATCCAGGGAGAATCCACCTGGGCGGGACTCCCCTGCACCTTCGTGCGCCTCACCGGCTGCCCGCTCCGTTGCGTCTGGTGTGACACCGAGTACGCGTTCCACGGCGGGTCCAGGATGACGCTGGACGAGATCGTCGCGCAGGTCGGAACCCACCCCACCCGCCTGGTGGAGATCACCGGAGGAGAGCCATTGGTGCATCCGGGCGCGTTCCGCCTGGCCCGTCGTCTCGTCGATTCCGGGTACACCGTGCTGGTGGAGACCTCGGGGGCCGTGGACGTGGCTCCCCTGGACCCGCGCGTCCACAAGATCATGGACCTGAAGTGTCCTGGATCGGGCGAAGTCGAGCGCAATCTCTGGTCGAACCTGGATCACCTGACCGAGCGCGACGAGGTCAAATTCGTGGTGAAGAACCGCGAGGACTACGAGTGGATGCGTGACGCCATCTGCGACAACGCCCTCGACCGCCGCCTGGAGGACGGCTCGCTCCACGCCCTATTGGTGTCACCCGTGTGGGGGGAGATCCCCCTCGAAGAACTCGCCTCGTGGATCCTGAAGGATGGCCTCCCCGTACGCTTCCAGGTGCAGCAGCACAAGCTCATCTGGGGAGCCGACGCCAAAGGAGTGTAGCTCCGGCCGGAAGGCCGCCCGACCGGGGTTGGACGAATCCGGAGATCCCTCTAGCTTGAAGGGATGTCCTCTCCCCTCGAAACCGATCCGCGCTTCTGGGTGCTCAGCGAGGCCCTCGCCTCGTACGCGTCCGACGCCGACGATCCGCCTCCCCGGGACCACGACACCATGGAGGCGGCGGTGTCGCTGGTGTTGCGAGGGCGGGAGTACCTGGATCTCCTGGTGATCAAACGGGCACGATCGGACCGGGATCCCTGGTCCGGACACATGGCGCTCCCGGGCGGGCGGCGCGACCCGGGTGACCTCGACCTGGTGGCCACCGCCATCCGGGAGACCCGCGAGGAGACCAGCGTCGATCTCTCGTCGGGGAGCGCTCACCTCGGCCGCCTCGACCAGGTGGCGACCCAGAGCCCGCGCCTCCCCAAGCTCACCATCGATCCCTTCGTGTTCGGAGTGACCGGAGACGCAGTGGCCCGTGTGGCCAGCAAGGAGATCGCGCAGGTGTACTGGGTCTCCCTGGAGGAGCTCCGCGCACCCGAAACCCATGGCTCGGTGGGAATCCCCCTCCCCGGCGGCGTACGCTCCTTCCCCTGCTACCGCGTGGAGGGAGAAGTCATCTGGGGCCTCACCTACCGCATCCTCGAGCAGTTCCTCCGACTCTACCCGCCCCCCTCGACCCCGCGGTGACGGGTCGGAGCCCCACCCGCTCTGGACGAGTGACGGTGGGGCGGGAGCCGTCCCCTGTGA
>JAOUPR010000162.1 GCA_029879725.1 Gemmatimonadota bacterium
CGAGATGACGCTCGACGCACTCACCGAACGCATGGACCGCGACGCGGCCCGGCCCATGATCCCGTATGTCCGCCGGATGCTCGCCGACGCCGAGAAGGTCTGTTACGAGTCGTGTTGGGTAGGATCGGACGACCGTGACGCGGACAACGTCATGGTCGATGTCTGCTCGTGGCTCTCTGTCGCGGAGGCAGCGCTTCGAGGATCCGGTGAAGACGAGGCCGTGGAGCGCCTCGTCCCGGAGATCTTTCACGGACTCCTCCCCCACCTCGACGCGACGAAACAACTTGGGCACAGGGCGAAGCAGGACGAAAAGATCGTCTTCGAGGTAGTCGAGGAGATCCCGGAGATCCGGGCGCTCCCTGGTGACGCGATCGGGTTCGACGATGCCATCGACCGCGTCGTCGTTGCCCACGACGTCACCACAAGCGGGGCCGCCGTTCTCCGTGGCGCGATCAATCGCCTCAGACCAATGACCGAAGCCGCGAAGGCTCGCTGCGTCGAATACCTCGGCGACGACTTCCGCCTCACGATCACGGCCCCGATCCCCGGCCTTCCGTTCGAATCAGGCGACCTCATCGGCCACGACCCAGAGGACACCTACATGGTGCGCTCCCTCACGGAGGACGTCCTCCGCACCATCATGGCGCACCCGGAGTGCGTCAAGGTGCGGCCGGAGCGCACCAAAACCGAGCCGGCATCCACCCCCGCGCCGGCGGTGGGGTTCCAGCAGGTCGTGACGGACCTCGGTCAGGAGGTGGGTCATGCCTGACGCCACCACGAACCCGGAAGATCCCCGTACTTCGATGACCGTGGACGCGGGGCGCGTGTTGCGGGACATCTTGGTACCCGTCCAACTCACGATCGCCGGCCTTATCCGGCTCGACGATCAGTCGGCCACGTCGGTGCGGGCCGGCCTTCCCTACGCGATCGAGGCCGCCGGGCACAGCCTCGCGCGGGCGGATGATGCGATCCGGGAATTGGGCCGGACGGCCTCGCCGGCCCTCGACGTCCTGTGGGATCTGAGGCGGTCGGTCTCCACGGCCCGCATGGCGCTCGAGGGCCTTCGTGTGGAGGCTCCAGGGGTTCGGCTGGGCTCCCAGCTGAACGACCTGGAGGAGATGATGCTTTGCGCCGACGAGGGCATCGACTCCGTCCTGCCGGCGGTGGCCGCCGAGGCGGCAATCCTCAACCTACTTGGCCAGGTCGGCGGAGCCATGCCCCGGACGGGAGCGAGTGATCATGCCTGACCACGACTCCCATAATTCGACCCCTGATCTTGGGGGGCCTGCCGCCAGTGACGGCGATAGAGTAGAGAGGCGCCGGGCGCTGTGGGTCTTGGTGCTGCTCCTGCTGTCCCTCCCCGCCCTCGGGTTCGGTACGGTGTGGTCGGTGCTCTACGGCCCGGACTGGATCATCGAGGTGGCGGTGTATCTGCCCCCCGTGCTCGGGGTGTTCGTGCTCGGCTCGGCGGTGTGGTCGTGGGTCTCGCGTCTCTTGAACGGAAAGGAGGAGTGATGGCGAAGCGAAAGGACTACCCGGGCCACATTCGGCAGCGTGGCGACTCCTTTCAGGTGGTCCTCACGGTGGGGGGCGAGCGCCATAGCTCGTCCCTCACCGGGGCCACCCGGGAGGGGGCCGAGGAGTACGCCCGGAAGGAGTACGACCGCCTCCGGAAGCGCACGCGGCGGGGCGGATCCGGATTCCTCACCATGGGCGGGCTCATCGACGCATACGAGGAGTCGGAGGTCCCGAAGAAGGCCGAGCGGACACAGCACTCCTACCGCGGCGGCCTCGACGTACTCCGCCACTACTTCGCCGAGGTGAAGGGCGACCCCCGGGCCGACCATGTGGGCCCCCTCCAGGTGCAGGAGTTCCTCGACTGGAGATCCCGCCATCGCTTCCGCCGAAAGGGTGAGCCGCGGGTGAAGAAGGCCCCGGTGTCGGCCCGCACGGTGGCGAAGGACCGGACCATGCTGCACATGGTGTTCAGTTGGGGGGAGGCCCTGGAGATTGTGGACCGCAATCCCGTCGCCAGGGTCGAGCCTCCGCGCCAGGATCCCCGGGAGCCGGTCATCCTATCTGACGCACAGTACGAACGGCTCCTGGAGGCGTGTGGGCGCGAGGAGCGCCCCTTCCTCTGGTTGTACGTCCTCCTCCTCGGGGAGACGGGGCTCCGGTGCGATTCCGAGGCGCTCTGGCTCCGGTGGGAAGCCATCGACCTCGAGCGGGGATTCCTCACGGTGGAGGGCATCCGGAAGGGCCGGCGGACGAAGAGCGGGAAGGCCCGGGTCGTTCCCCTCACCCAACGGCTCCGGGACGCCCTGAGAGACCACGCGGCCGCGTACCGACTCCGCACCTACCACGGGAAGCGCTCGGCCTGGGTCTTCCATCACGAGCGCGACCGGAGGCACGCCACCGCCGGCGAGCGGATCCAGCGCCTCCGCGATAGCTTCGACAACGCGGTGGAGCGTGCGGAGCTCCCCGCCGACCTGAACCAGCACGACCTCCGGCACCGGCGGGTCACGAAGTGGCTGGCCGAGGGGAAGGCCGCGCACCTGGTTCAAAAGGCGATGGGTCACTCGGACCTCCGGACCACTCTCGGGTATGAACACCTCGTGCCGGAGGATCTGTTGCAGTTGGTGGAGGAGTCACTCCAACCCAGGGCAAGGGAGGTGGGATTGTGACAGATGTGTCCGCAGTCGTCCTTGCGGCGTTGATTGGCGCCACCGGAGGTGTCGCTGGCGGGGTCTTCGCCGCACTGGCCGCTGTTCGATCTGGTCAAGTTGCGGCGCGGGCCCCCCTGCCCGCCAAGATCCAAGAGTTGCGACTGGCCACCGCCGAGTTGATGGACAGCGTGAAGGCCGCTCCATTGGACCGCGCACGGTATGGCACGGCGGTCAAGAGTTTCGAGATTGCCTGGAGCGATTTCTCGACGCACCAGAGCATTCTCGTACCGAGCCGCGCGGTAACGGGACTCTCGGAGATAGTGCTAAAGGCGGCGCGGGACCGAAAGACAGACCCAGCCGCCCTCACCGAGA
>JAOUPR010000104.1 GCA_029879725.1 Gemmatimonadota bacterium
CGAGCTCACGGAGGATCCGCACCCGGCTCGGGATCGGGACGGTCAGAGCTCCCTCGAGCCGTCGGATCACGGGCAGAAACACCCTCACCGGACCGGAGCTCATGCGGGCGCCTGGTCGGGGCCACGGAGCACTCGCACGAGTCGGGACACCACGTCCTCCACACGGCCGGTCTCTCCGGAAAGGTGTCTCCGCCCTTTTCCCGTCAGGGAGTACACCTTCTTTCGACGCCCCACGTCCTTCGACCACGTCCCGCGGATCAGCCCTTCCTTCTCCAGCCGGTGCAGGATGGGATAGAGCGTGCCGTGGCGAAAGCGGAACAGACCGTTGCTCTCGTTCTCGATGTCGAGGACGATCTGATACCCGTGCTTCGGCTCGGAACGCAGCGCGGAGAGGATCAGCAGCTCGTTGATGTCACGGGCGAACCCCTGGATGTCGAAATCATCTTCGGGCACGTCGCAATTCCTCCAGGGTGGTCGGAGACGTCGATACCTCGACGGTGGTTATATCGTGACTCTATATATCGGCCACCGATAGGGCGCGCAAGGATAATCTTCCGGAAGGGGACACGGCTGTCGGTGGGAGAGTTTGCGGCGTACGTTGCGACCGCGTCATCCCGATTCGGAGGCGCCCCCGCGGGGACGAACCTCGGGTTGGTCCGCCGCGCATCAGATGGGAGACCCACAGCGATTCCCACCCTCCACCATCCCCGGGGACGTGAAGGATGAACCGAAGACTGCTCCTGATCACCGCGGTGGCGATCGGCGCCGCCCTCTACCTGCGGGCCGATGGCTCCGACGGAACGCGCCTCGACGACGCCGGGTCCGAGTCGGCCCCGATCCACGACGTGGGGGTCTCGAACGCGGCCGGGCGCTCCGGCGCTTACTATGCGCCCCTCGGGCTCTCGCCGGTGGACGTGCCGGTCCTGGTCCTGATGCATCCCACCGGCTCGTCCGGCCGAGCCTTCATCCCGGCGTTCCGGTCTCTCGCCGACTCACTGGGCTTTCTCATCGTCGCGCCGGACTCGCGCACGACACCGACGGGGGTCGTGACCTGGCAGGTGGGCGACCGACAGGGCGACGTGACCGACGATCTTCTGCACACCATGTCGGTCCTGGAGTGGGTCCGCCGCGAGACCCTCCTGGTCATGGACGAATCGAGAGTCCTGATCGCGGGGTTTTCCGGCGGAGCGAGCATGGCCCCGTACATCGCGACCAATCGCTCTCCGTTCACCCACGCCGCCGTCCTCCACGGAAGAGTGTTCACGGGCGGCCTCGGCCGGCGAGGAGTCCGGACGTGGCTCTCGACGGGAGCCGAGGACGACTTCGCCCCGGTCGGCGAAGTCAGGAGCCTCGCCGCGGAGCTTCGCAGACTGCGCTACGACGTGACCGAGGGGACGTACTCCGGTGGTCACGGCTTGAGCGCCGATGAGAAGGCGGATCTCATCGCCTGGTGGTTGGGGCCCTAAGCCACGCCAAGACGATCGACAACGAGCCCTTCCGGCGACATGATGGTACTCACCAGAGGGGACGAGTCCTGGAGGAGCCGGTCGGATGAAGCTCACGATCGAGGAACACCCGGAGACGATCAAGCGATATCGGCACATCAAGCCGGCGCCGTCTCGAAAGGGCGGCCGGTGTGCGACCAGACTATTGGGCACGTCGCGTCTCTGCACTCTGAGCCCGGGCCATTCCGGGCCCCACGTAGCCCACGGAGCGTTCAACAAGGTCGTCGCCGTGTGGGATGCAGGGGCCACCGTGCGGAAGTCGGAGGGGGACACGCACCGGGCCGGGAGCGTCGTCCCGCGAAGGCCGCCGCGCGAAGGAGGGATCGTACGGGCGATGAAGGATTTCGGGCGCCGGGTGACCCGATACACCGAGCACTTCATGGAAGAAATCTTCCTTCTGGTCTTCGTCCTCGCCATGGTGGGATTCGTGATCGACTGGGCCCTTCGCATCATGGGGGTGCGGTAGTAACCCCCGGTTGGGTAGAACGACAGATGGGACCATGTGGGTCGACTCTGGTGTGCTCCAAGAATCAGTGGTCGAACGGAGGAGACATTGAGACTCGCGATATTTTCACCAGGATGTCGCCCAGTCATCATATGGATGGCGGGACCCCTGTTCCTCCTTCTCGCCGTCCAAGGTATCGCGTTCTGGGGGCTGATCCTGGCCTCGCTCTGGTTCAATCCAAGCCACGGGTCGGCCGTCGCCTTTGGCATGGAAATCCCGGGTGTCCTCCACGGGCTGGGTATGACCCCGATCGTAGTGGCGGTATACGGCGCCCTGGGAGTCCTCGGATATGGCTTCCTCATGGAAGAACCATGGGCGCAGCCGCTCGGGGCGCTGTACGGCGTGGGTGCAGGCCTGGCAAGTGGCGTCGCCGTTCTACTGTCAGGAGCTCCATGGATACATGGCGTCACGAGCCTTCTGTGGGGCATTCTCGTCTCTGGCGTGTGTGCTGCCCACCTCTACAGAAAGCCAGCGGTAGTGGCCTACTATGGAGCCATGGGTTCCCGAGGTAGGGCGTAGGCCAGGTGCTGCCGGGACGGATGGAGTGGGTAGGTAGGCGAATCGTTCTTCCCAACCAGCCGTTGCTACTGGGACGAGACATCAGAGTGGCGCACGCGTCCGGCGCGCGATATGCATCTAGGGCGCGCAGTAGAACTGCAAGCCGTTTGAGAGCGCACTATCAGGGGGAACATTGAGCGAAGGCACGAGGTGGAAGGGGAAGCTGGGGGAGGCAGTGGTGATCGTGGCCTCGATTCTCCTGGCGTTCTGGATCGATGCGTGGTGGGTCGGGCGCGAAGAGGCCCGGGACGAACGCGAGTCCCTGGAGTTGCTCAGCCGCGACCTCAATGCGGCGATCGTCCAGTTAACTGAGTTCGCAGACTTCGCCCAGCAGGTCGGCACCGAAGGGCTTGAGGCTGCGGAAGCGCTCAGCACGGGCGATGTACACGACCACCGCCAGTTGTCCCGGATGATCCAGCGAGCCTCTGATCGGAAGACGGTCGCCTTGCCAACCGCCGCGTATACAGACCTGGTAAGTACAGGCACCCTTAGGCTCGTCCGGAATCGGGATCTTCGTGACGCCATCGTTCGATTCTACGAGTCAGCCGAAATCGCGCAGCGCATCCTTGAGAAGAATAGTTCTCTCTTTCTCGATGGGCACATCTACAGCTTCTACGCGGACGGTCTACTCATGTGGCGCGTCGACGAGCCGTGGGGGCATCGCGAAGCCCAAGTGGTGGCAACAGAAAAGGCAGCCGAACAGCTCTCCGAAGATTTCGAATACCCCCCAGACTACTTCTGGTCCTTGCCGACTAACTCCCTGGAATGGCATCGCCTGCGGAGCAGCCTGTCGGTGACTGCCCACACGCTCTTCATGGGTCGGGAGTACGCTCTTGAGGTTATTGAGGATGCGCGAACCTTGGACGCTGAGGTCCGAAAGGAACTGGAGGCCCGTTGAGCCGCGCTTTCTAACCAGCCGTTGGAGAGCCTTGAGGTATGATTCGTGAGATCCGCTGAAGTCCGAGAGCTCATAGTCCGAATGGACCGCGTCGGGACCCGGTTCGAAAGCTACCTGGGAGTCGACCGGGAGCGAGTCGAAGCGTGGGGTGATGGAGTCCGAATAGCTCCGCGGCGTCAAATCCAGTTGAGATGGCTGCGATCATTTACTGATGCACTCGAACACGCCTGTCGGGCTACCGTGCCTGAGTGTGGTCACGATTTCGAACCGACCCTCGGGGTTGTGATACGTGTCGTGGGAAAGAAAGGTACGCCGAAGCTCGCCGCAGAAATGAAGTCCCTGCTGATAGACCACATCGAACCATGTCCGTCGTGCGACCAGCGGGAGCGGATCTTCACCCAGTATTTCGGACAACTCGGGTCGATTCCAGCATCGACTCCTGTCGCTGTGGAAATGGGAATGCTGGTGGGTGGGGTCTTCGGCCTGGTAGTCTTCATGGTTGTATCAAGTGCTGTGATCGTCGACACTGAAGCAACCCCACTCCTCAGGTGGATCTGGTCTGCGGTGGCGGCTAGCCTCGGAGCGATGTTGGGTCGTGTCTGGATGCGATGGTACTATCAACTGTAAGCCATGCCGGCCGGGGGCTCTCTAACCAGCCGTTGCTACTGGCGCGAGTGATCCGAGTGGCGCGGGTGTCCCGCGCGCGGTATGCATCTAGGGCACGCAGTAGAACGGCGAGCCGATATACCGCCGAATAATGGATGTGGATATTCCGACCGACTTCCCTTGTGTGGACGACTGCGACAGGTAGTGCATTGCCCGGTAGCGGGTTGTCGACGTCCGCCTGCTCACGGACCTGGATATCAGATGGTACGAGTTGTGGTCTCATGCAGTATCTAGGCCTTCCGAAACAAGCAGCGTCGACATGAATTGGCAGCCGATCACGTTCATTATCGGGATGTTCGTCTTTTCCATAGTTCGCCTGTGGCAGACATCAGAGGCATCAAATGGAAGAGGCTGGAGTGACTTGGTTCGACGATATCCTGATGTCGGTCATGAGCCACACACTGTGCTCCGTGCTGAGACAGCAGTAATCGGAATGTGGAGATGGTCCAACTGTCTGCGCATTGAGTTGTCTGAAACCCACTTGCGACTATCGGCGACGCCACCGTTCTCCATGCTTCGGTCCGATGCAGCCTGCATTCCCCTAGAGGACATTGTGCTCTCGCGGATCGCCGCAGGTCCGTGGACGCTCGTTGAGAAGGCGAACGTCCATGTGCGTAAAGTGCCGGACGCGAAGATCGAGATCAGTCTTGGGTTGGCGCGCAAAGTGGCTGTCGCAAGCCGGGGCCACCTTGGCGTTCACGGGCCGGTGGAGGACCCGTCGATCCGCGTCCCCTAAGAGAGCATTCGGAAGGCGTATCGAGGAGTCATCGGACGGTACTGTTACGTGAGCATGTCGGGGTGAGCGGTACAACAAGCACTTGCTGCTGACACGGGTTGGCGAGGTGGCGCACGGTACCCGTGCGATATTTGCACGTAGCCCGTGCAGTAGAACGGCAAACCCTTGGGCGGACCGGCAGGGCCGGGCCGCGCGGGTGCGCCCCGCGCAACCGCGGGGTCGAAGCCCTTCCGCGGATCCCACACCCCAAAACAGAAAAGCCCCCCCGGTCACGAGACCGGGAGGGCTGATACGACCAAACACGGAGCGGGAGGGATTCGAACCGACGAGCACCCCCGCTCCCCCCCGGGTCCTGTCGGTGACCGAGGAGCTGAGCGAGGAGCGCCCCCGGCGCCCGCAGCTCCACCCCCTTGGGCGGACCACCGGCAGGGCCGGGCCGCGCGGGTGCGCTCCGCGCAACCGCGGGGTCGAAGCCCTTCCGCGGACACCACTCCCCAAAACAGAAAAGCCCTCCCGGTCTCAAGACCGGGAGGGCTGATACGACCAAACACGGAGCGGGAGGGATTCGAACCCCCAAGTCCTTTCGGACGCTCGCTTTCGAGGCGAGTGCATTAGCCGTTCTGCCACCGCTCCAAATCACACATAAACAAAAGCCCGAGCCGCCTACGGCTCAACCGTGACGGCCCGGGCAAGTACTGGCTGATCCGTGATACGGAAGGGCGCCCGGATGGGGCTCCGGTCGCCTTCGGCGATCCTCACCCGTCTCGCGGAATCCCCTCGCGCTTTCTCTCGATCATCTGGGCCGCTCGGCTCGAACCTGCGGTTCTCTTCCGGGCGAACTCCACGCATGGCCGCATACGCGGAAAATGTATCGGGGCGCCCGGATGGGGCTCCGGTCGCCTTCGGCGATCCTCACCCGTCTCGCGGAACCCCCTCGCGCTTTCTCTCGATCATCTGGGCCGCTCGGCTCGAACCTGCGGTTCTCTTCCGGGCGAACTCCACGCATGGCCGCATACGCGGAAAATGTATCGGGGCGCCCGGATTCGAACCGGGGACCTCTGCGACCCGAACGCAGCGCTCTACCGGACTGAGCCACGCCCCGGAACTCTTCTGTTCTTCTCTTCAACGGACGGGGTGGGATGGACCTGCGGTGTGCTTCGCACATCCTCGGTCGCCTCGTGAGCCACCTTTCCCCAGCGCTTCGCGCCCCACCTTCTCCGTCACTCGGCTCAAACCCACTCCGTGATCTGCGTCGCAGATCACGTGGGTTCGAACCCTTTCACCTTTCTGTTCTTCTCTTCAACGGACGGGGTGGGATTCGAACCCACGCGGGCGTAAACCCACACGATTTCCAATCGTGCGCCTTAAGCCACTCGGCCACCCGTCCAAACGTTGGATTTCTTCAGCGGAGGGAGTGGGATGGACCTGCGGTGTGCTTCGCACAGCCTCGGTCGCCTCACGCTTCACTCGTCCCGAGCGCTTCGCGCCCCGCCTTGCCGTCTCTCGGCCCGAACCCACTCCGTGATCTTCTGCGAAGATCTCGCGGGTTCGAACCCTTCGACCTTTCTTCTCTTCTCTTCAACGGAGGGAGTGGGATTCGAACCCACGCGGTGCAAGCACCAACGCCTTAGCAGGGCGCCGCCTTAAGCCACTCGGCCATCCCTCCAAAGCGGAGACGTCCGCCTGGGCCGACGTGTCCACAATATTGCCCCGCTAGGGCTCGAACCTAGACTCTCCGGAGCCAGAATCCGGCGTGTTGCCAGTTACACCACGGGGCAAAAGAGCCACCTGTCGGAATCGAACCGACGACCCCGTCATTACGAGTGACGTGCTCTACCATCTGAGCTAAGGTGGCGTTCTCGTAAGTGGAGCCGAGGGGAGTCGAACCCCTGACCTCTAGAGTGCGATTCTAGCGCTCTCCCAACTGAGCTACGGCCCCAGTACCAATCACATGGGCGCGAGAGGATTCGAACCTCTGACCTCTACGATGTCAACGTAGCGCTCTAACCAACTGAGCTACGCGCCCGTTCCCTCTCATGCTCTCAGAACCGCGCGAGATCACTTCCATGCGCCCGGGAGGACTTGAACCCCCAACCTTCTGATCCGTAGTCAGACGCTCTATCCAATTGAGCTACGGGCGCAGTAACACGATGCCCACGACAGGACTCGAACCTGTACGCCGTTTCCGGCACTGGTCCCTCAAACCAGCCTGTCTACCAATTTCAGCACGTGGGCAACAATCAAAGAGTCGGTCAGTCCCGGCTCATCGCCGTAACCTTACTTCACCAATGGGCTTCACGATGCTCGAGGAGGGACTCGAACCCTCACGGGGTTACCCCCACAGGATCCTGAATCCTGCGCGTCTACCAATTCCGCCACCCGAGCCCATTGCCAGCACAAGATCTCACTGGATCTGACCAACAGTGGAGCCGAGGGGAATCGAACCCCTGACCTCTTGAATGCCATTCAAGCGCTCTCCCAACTGAGCTACGGCCCCAACACGACCCAAAATTTTCAATCAACTGCTCAGCGGGGCTGACGAGACTCGAACTCGCGACCTCCGGTGTGACAGACCGGCACTCTAACCGACTGAGCTACAGCCCCTGATATTCCTGCTGACCCTTCAAACCTGCGAACTGCCCAACTCCATACCCCGACGGGGAATCGAACCCCGGTCTCCACCTTGAAAGAGTGGTGTCCTGACCGTTAGACGACCGGGGCCTTCATACTTCTCGGCATTCCGCTCTCCACCACATCTGCGCCGGCTTGCCGGCTCACACAGGCCCGGAGGGAATCGAACCCCCAACCGCCGGTTTTGGAGACCGGTGCTCTACCAATTGAGCTACGGACCTTCAATCAGCTCACTGCGTCTTTCCCGACGCCCTTCCCATGGCCAGGGACGGAATCGAACCGCCGACACCGTGATTTTCAGTCACGTGCTCTACCAACTGAGCTACCTGGCCCGAAAAAAACCGCCCGTGCCATCCTGGCGCGGGCGGGGATCTCATCGGAGTCGGCCTCTTCCTACCGCCGTTCCGATCCCGCCCGCCACCGCGGGCTCCACGTGTCAGCCACCGTCCAGGACCGCGTTCGGGACGCGCAACCGACCGCGAGGGCGAACCCCTTCGGCGTACTGAGCTTGCGCGATTCCGACACAACAGACTCCCTGACCCACCGGATCAGATGACCTTCCACGTAGGAAGCGCCACCAGAGGCGGCGCTTCAGGACTAATAGCGGGGGCGGGATTCGAACCCGCGACCTTCGGGTTATGAGCCCGACGAGCTACCAGACTGCTCCACCCCGCAATAGGGCCCAAAGTATACCCATGGGAGAAAGAGGGGTCAACCCTGCCCGAACCCCTCCTCCCATTCGAGTATCGTCGGTCGGAAAGACGTTGTTTAGTACGCGGTTCCGTAGACAAAGAGCGGGCCAGGGTTGAGGGACGGTTCACCGGGACGTTATACTTGGGGCTCCTCGGGACGTGGCGCAGCCCGGTAGCGCACCTGAATGGGGTTCAGGGGGTCGCCGGTTCGAATCCGGCCGTCCCGATAAGATAGGCCCGTGACAGCATTCGCTGTCGCGGGTCTTCTTGTTTGTCGGTCGGATTCAGCGACCTCGCGTAGCGAGGGCGCGGCGAGCGACGTAGTCGCCCGCCGGAACCGTAGGTTCGAGCCGAGGCGCCCCCATGGCGTCCCGCACCGCGGCCACCCCGGCCATTCGCCGAGGCGAGCGAGGATCGGCCCGCAGGGCCGACCGCAGCTCCATCCGGCCGTCCCGATCGGAATCCATTAAGTTGGGCGCCAACACCTACAGGAGCGTCTGAATATGGATCGTCCGGTTCGCTGGTTTCTCAGGAGCGCCGTGGTCTGGCTCGGCATCGGAATGGCGTTCGGCATCACCATGGGCGTGAGCCCGGGGTACGTCGGGATCCTGCGCACCCCGCACCTCCACGCCCTCCTCCCCGGCTTCGTCCTCATGATGATCTTCGGCGTCGCCTATCACGTCCTCCCGCGCTTCGCCGGGAAGATGGTTCCGTGGCGTGCCGGCCCCATGGTCCACGTCGTCCTCGCCAACGTCGGCCTCCTTCTCCTGGTGTCCGGGTTACTGCTGCGGCTCCGGTGGCCCGCCGTGGGACAGCTCCTGATCCCCGGAGGAGGGATCCTCGTCATGGCGGGCGCGGCGCTCTTCATCCACACGGTATGGCACCTCACGGGACTCCCGATGTGGCGGAGCTGACACCGGGTCGAGAATCCCCCTGGTCCGACGGACCCGGCTTCCTCGACGTGGCCGGGACGCAATTGGAGGTGCGGCGATTCGGGCCTCCGCCCGCCGACTCCCCACCCATCGTCTTCCTCCACGAAGGGCTGGGATCGGCCGGACTGTGGCGTGACTACCCGGCCCGGCTCTGCGAGGCCCTGGGGCGAAGCGGGCTGGCCTACAGCCGGGTGGGGTACGGCGCATCGGAGCCGGTTCGACGCCCGCGTACAGTCTCCTTCATGCACACCGAGGCGCACGAGGTCCTCCCGGTGCTGCTGGACGCCGCCGGCCTCTCCCGCGTCGACCTCTACGGCCACTCGGACGGTGCCTCCATCGCCCTCCTCTTCGCCTCCCGCCATCCCCGGCGCGCCCGCTCCCTGGTCCTCGAGGCGCCCCACGTGTTCGTCGAGGACGTCACCACGACGAGCATCGCTCGGATCAACGACGCCTACGGCACCACGGATCTGCGGGGAAAGATGGCGCGGTGGCACGACGACCCCGATGGAGCATTCCTCGGGTGGACCGAAGTGTGGCTGGACCCGGAGTTCCGCTCGTGGGACATCCAGGACGTACTCCCCGACGTCTCCGCGCCCGTCCTGGTCCTCCAGGGAGAGGATGACGAGTACGGCTCCTGGGCGCAGGTCGACGCCGTGGTGGAGGGGGTGGCCGGACCGGTGCGGACGCGGCGCCTGCCGGAATGCCGCCACGCGCCCCATCGCGACCAGCCGGACGTGGCTCTGGCCGAGGCGGTGCGATTCCTGATGGAGACGGCGGAGCCACCCGGGTCGGGCTGAACTCCGGATCCACCCGGACCCCTACGCGCCCCCGGTGATCTCCTCCCAGGCGCAGGTGCGGATCTCCCGGGCACCGGGATTCCCGAAGGGGCCGTAGTCCTCGAAGCCGGCCAGCGGCTCGGTCCTGGCCAGGATCTCGTCGCGGCTACTTCCGGCGCGGACCTGCGCGCCCACCCACCCGAGCACCGCCTCGATATAGTCGTGGAAACGCACCATGTCGGTGTAGGTGCCGGTGACGGGGAGCCCGGCGGCGGCGTGGCCGAAGATGTAGACCGTATCCCTCGGATGGTCGGCCACCGTGCGGTCCAGCACCTGCATCCACCCCCGGAGGGTGGCCCCGGCCGCCCGGTCCACCACCGGCGGGCGGCGGTGGAAGAGGAGGTCGCCCATGTGGGCCACGTTGGCCTGCTCGAAGGTGATGACCGCGTCCCCGCTGGTGTGGGCCCGGCCGTAGTGGCGCGCCCGCACGGTCTCGTCGCCGAGGTCCATGGTCCACTCGTCGATGAAGGTCGTGTCCGGGAAGAGTTGATCCGCGGGCGCCTGACTTCCCGGCGGGTTGCGCATGTGCTCCGCCGCCATCTCGTGGGCCACCACCTTCCGTGCGCTCCCCCGGAAGGCCGCGTTGCCCCCCGAGTGGTCCCCGTGGTGGTGCGTGTTGATGAGGACGTCCACCGGGCGATCTCCCGACCGCTCGTTCAGGCCGGCCAGGCAGACCGCGGCCTGGTCGGGAAACTGGCTGTCCACCACCGCCACCGCGTCGTCGTTCACCAGGTGCCCGATGGTGCCGCCCCGCATGGTGAAGAACCCTACGTTCCGTCGGATGGGGGTGAACACGCCCACGGCCTCCTGGGCCTGGCGGGCGAGGAGCGCATGGGGACGGAGGAGAACCCCGCCGGCGGCGGCCGCGGCGGAAGTGGCGAGGAAGTCACGACGGGTGGTGGCCATGGCACGTGCTCCGGGATCGGGCCGATGAGGTGGTGAGGAACGTAGGCTAGGGTCGCCGGTGAACGGAGGCAACCGTGCGCGCTACCCGCACCAATACCCGGGAGACCCCTGGTAGGGATGGAGTGGTGGGACAGATATTCCGGACGTTGGTATGGGATCCGGATCCACATCCCGCCGAACCCGAAG
>JAOUPR010000105.1 GCA_029879725.1 Gemmatimonadota bacterium
CTTCCGGCGGAGGCGCTGCCGGAGTGCCGGACGCGGGTCGTGGCTTCTCTCGAAGAGGTGCTCCGCGTGGAGGGGCCGGCGGTGCTCTTAGCCTGCGACCTTCTTCTCGGCCCACAACCCGAGCACACCCTCCAGCAGGTTCCCGCGCACGTCCCCGTGGTCGTCACGGACGGTGGCGCCCCCGGATTCGAGGGGCCGGCGCAACGGGTCTTCGTCGACCTGGCGGACGTCTCGTGTCCGAAGCGGCGGCGGGCCCTCCTGGCGGCGGCGGGACGCCATGCCCGGACCGCCCACGAGCTCCACGAGGTGCACGCCCAGTTGGAGGATCTGAACAAGGTGGGGATGGCGCTGATGAGCGAGCGCGACCCGGATCGCCTTCTCGGCCTGATCCTGACCCAGGCGCGACGCCTCACGGACAGCGACGCGGGAAGCCTCTACCTGGTGGAGTCGGATCCCCACGGTGGAGAGCGGCTCCACTTCCTCCGCTCCCAGAACCACACCCTCCCGGACCTCCCGTCTCCCGACTTCACCCTCCCCCTGGACGAGACCAGCATCGCCGGATACGCGGCACGCACGGGCGAAGCCGTGGTCATCGACGACGTGTACCGCATCCCCGGCCACCGGCCCTTCTCGTTCAACCGGTCCGCCTTCGACGAGAAGTACGGGTACCGGGCCAAGTCCATGCTCGCGGTGCCCATGGTGGATCACCGGGATCGGGTGGTCGGCGTGCTCCAGCTCATCAACCGGAAGCGGTCGCCCGACGCCACCATCCGTACCGAGGACGACGCCTCCCGTTGGGTGGACCCGTACTCCCCGCGGGACGTGGAGGTGGTGCGCTCATTGGCGGGGCAGGCGGCGGTCTCCATCGAAAACGGGCAGCTCTACCAGGACATCGAGAACCTCTTCGCCGGGTTCATCAAGGCGGCGGTGACGGCCATCGACCGCCGGGACCCCACCACGGCGGGACACTCGGTGCGGGTGACGGAGCTCACGTGCGACACCGCGAGGCTCATCCACGAGCAGACCGTGGGACCCTTCGCCGACGTCCGCTTCACCGACGAGGAGATGAAGCAGCTCCGCTACGCCGGGCTCCTCCACGACTTCGGAAAGGTGGGCGTGAAGGAGGAGGTCCTGGTGAAGGCCAGGAAGCTCCCCCCGGTGATGGAGGCCCGGGTCGAAGCCCGCTTCGTCCTCATCCGCACCACGCTCCGGGCCCGCTTCGAGGAGGCCCGCGCCCGCCTCCTCACGGACGGCGGGTCCGAGGCGGAGACGGAGGCCGCCGTCGAAGCACTCCGCGCCCGCCTGGGCGACGACCTCGGCCGGATCGACGGATACCTGGACGCCGTGCGGAACGCCAACATGCCCCGGGTTCTCGCCGAGGACGCCGCCGGGGTCCTCGCGGAGATGGCGAAAGAGACCTTCGTCCACCTGGACGGCGACCAGACCCCCGTCCTCACCCACGAGGAACTCCACTACCTCTCCATTCCGCGGGGCAACCTGGACGAAGAGGAACGCCGGCAGATCGAGTCGCACGTGATCCACAGTTACGACTTCCTGCAGAACATCCCGTGGACGGACGACCTCTCGCGCATCGCCGAGATCGTTCGGGGCCACCACGAGAAGCTCGACGGGTCGGGATATCCCGACCGGGTGACCGGGAGCGAGCTCTGCCTGGAGACCCGCATCATGACGGTGTGCGACATCTTCGACGCCCTCACCGCATCGGACCGCCCCTACAAGAAGGCGCTTCCCGTGGACCGGGCCCTGGACATCCTCCGCATGGAGGCGGCCGACGGGTGTCTCGATCCCGACATCGTGGAGCTTTTCTGCACCTCGGGCGTCTACCGCAAGGTCCTGGAGCGGGACTGGCGTGAATTCTGACGTCCCGGACGACGAAATCGTTGCGCCATCTGTTTCCCGCACATAGCGTTGAAGGTGGAGCCGCGACGTGCCGCCCGCGTACCGGGGGAGCGCCGGCAGGATTCAAATGAGGAGACCGATCATGATGAAAAAAATGTACGTTGCCGCTCTGGCTCTTACCGTGAGCGCCATGCCCCTGAGCGGCCAGGGGATCGAGTTGAGAGGTGGGTTGAACCTCTCCAGTCTGTCCGGACAGGACATCACCAACGCCGTGCGCGAAATGGGGATGAACTACGGTGTCGGGTTCAACATCCCCATCGCCGGCGCCTTCGGCCTCGGCCTGGGCACCGATTTCTCGCAGAAGGGCGTGGAGGTCCAGAACATCGTGGACGGGCTCTCCACCATCTCCGGCGTGATGGACCTGAGCTACATCGAGATTCCGCTGGTCTTCCGCGTCGGCCTGGTCGGTTCGGGGCCCGTGCGGCTCAACCTCATGCTCGGACCCAGCTTCGGGTTCAACACGGGGTGTGAGTTCACCGAGGTGCTCGCCGGCGCGGAGCCCGACCCCAACGCCGCCATCGATTGCGCGAACAACCTCCAGGGGATGGGGATCAACTCCATCAAGGACAGCGACATCGGTGGCATCGGCGGCCTGAGCCTCGATTTCGTGCTGGGTGGATTGATCACCGCGGGGGTGAACGTCCAGTACAACATGGGACTCACGCCCATCGCCGACGCCACGGCCGGCACGTTCTTCGATGCCGCCAAGAACAGCACCTACACGATCCAGACCCACCTGGGCTTCGACATCTTCTGACCGTCCGAGCTTCCCGAGTGGATCGAGCCCGCCCCGGCCCTGCCGCCGGGGCGGGCTTCGTCGTTCCGGGGCACGTCGGAAGGCTCCCCCGACGACCGGCCAGGCGCTACCTTCTCCCCCATGAAAGCCGTCACCTTCAACGTCACGATTCCCCGGTATCTGCTCGGGAAGGGGATGGGGGGCCTCTGGGAGGGCGCCGTGTTCGGCGGACCCAGCGGACTCACCTTCGCCAACGTCGCCGAGCCCTCCCTCCCGGGAGGGGACTGGGTGCGCCTGGAGATCCTCCAGGCCGGAATCTGCGGCACCGACGTGGGCACCCTCACCTTCAAGACGAGCACGGCGCTGGAGCCCTTCGGGTCGTTCCCCGCCGTGTTGGGGCACGAGATCCTGGCGCGGGTGATGGACGTGGGGCCGGCGGTGACGCGCGTCACGCCCGGCCAGCGGGTCGTGGTGGACCCCATGATCTCCTGCACCGTGCGCGGTTTCTCCGGACCGGACACGTGCCCCTCGTGCGCCTCCGGGTGCCACTGCACATGTGAGAACGCGGGCGAGGAGGGCGCCACGTTGGTGGACGGGAAGCCCCTGCGCCCCGGCACCTCCGTGGGGTATCACGCCAGCCTCCCCGGCGGGTGGGCCGAGCGCATGATCGCCCACGAGAGCCAGCTCTTTGCCGTGTCGGACGATCTCTCGGACCGCGAGGCCGTGCTCATCGAGCCCCTGGCCGTGGGGATGCACGCCGTGCTCCAGACCCGTCCGTGGGGCCCTGGTCCCGTGCTGGTGGTCGGGAGCGGTCCCATCGCCCTGGGCACCATCTGGGCACTCCGGGCCGCCGGATTCGAGGGCGAGATCGTGGGGCAGATCAAGCGGAAGAACGAGGCCGCGCTGGCCCGCCGCCTCGGAGCCACCCGCACGGTCTCTCCCGGCGACGAGGCACGTGACGCGCTGGTGGGCACGGGTGCGCAGGCGTACCAACCCATCGTGGGCGACGAGGTCTTCGCGGGAGGCGGCTTCCCGCTGATCTTCGACTGCGTGGGGAGCGGCCAGACCATGAAGCAGGTCCTCCGCTTCGCCTCCCCCCGGGGACGGATCGTGATGCTGGGGTGCGCCGCCGAGATCTCGAAGCTGGACCTCACCTTCGTGTGGGCCCGCGAGTTGGACGTGAAGGGCTTCGTCGGGTACGGAATGGAGGATTGGCGGGGGGAGCGCTCCCACACCTTCCGGATCACCCACGACCTCCTCCTGGAGACCCGCGCGCCCGTGGCCGACATGGTCACCCACGTGTTCCCGCTGGGGCAGTACCGGGACGCGCTGTCGGCGGCGCACAACCGGCGGCGCACGGGCTCCATCAAGGTTCTTCTCGACCCCCACCTCTGACCCGATCATGACTCCATCGTCATCCGCCCCGCGCGTCGTCATCGTGGGGGGAGGTGTGATCGGAGTGAGCTGTGCGTGGTTCCTGGCCCGGGAGGGGGTCCGGGTCACGCTGCTCGAGCGGGGGCGGCTCTCCCGGGAGGCATCCTTCGGAAACGCCGGAACGGTGTCGGCGGGACACCCTCCCCTGAACCGGCCCGGACGGGTGGGAAAGGCCCTCCGCCAGATGCTGGACTCCACCAGCCCGCTCTACGTGAAGCCTCGCTTCGATCCCGCCCTCGCGGCATGGTTCGCGGAGTTCGCGGCCCACTGCACGTGGAGCCACGTGTCGCACTGCATGGACGTCATGGCGCCCCTGGGAAAGGAGGCGCTGGAGTGGTTCGACCGGCTGGTGTCCGAGGAGGATCTGGAGTGCGGGTACCGGCGCGAGGGATACTTCGACGTGTGCCTGACCCACGAAGGATTGGCTGACGCTCGCCACGAGGCGGACATCATCCGGGGCCACGGCTATCACCCCGAGACGCTGGACGGTGACGAATTGCTCCGCAGGGAGCCGGCGCTGACGCCGGACGTGGTGGGCGGAGTCTACTTCCCCGAGGCCGCCACGCTGGACCCGTACGCCTTCGTCATGGAGATGGCGGAGCGAGCCCGACGTCTCGGGGCGGATCTCCGAGAGGGCGTGTCCGTGACCCGTCTCCTGGGGGACGATCGCGTCCACGGCGCGGTCACGGCGGACGGGGAGCGACTCGAGGCCGATGCGGTGGTGGTGGCCACGGGCCCCTTCAGCCTCGACCTCCTGCGGCGCCACGGAACGCGCATCGCGGTGCAGCCGGGAAAGGGATACCACCGGGACCTCCCGGTGGGCCCGGGAGGAGCGCCTCCCCTACGCGTGGCCTGTGTCCTCAACGAGAGCTCGGTCTTCTGCACGCCCATGGCCGGGGGAATACGATTCGCGGGGACGATGGAGTTCTCCGGGCTGAACCACGTCATGCGACCCGAACGGCTGGAGCAGCTCACCGTGGCGGCCGGCAGGTACTTCCCCACCCTCGCCACCGACACCATCACCTCCGAATGGTGCGGACTCCGCCCCGTGGCCGCGGACGGCCTCCCCATCGTGGGACCGCTGGAAGGCGTGGAGGGGCTGGTGGTCGCCACCGGGCACGGGATGCTCGGCCTGACCCTGGGACCCGTCACGGGACGGATGGTGCGCGACTGGATCCTCTCGGGCGGAGTGCCCGGTCCGGAGCGCGCTCTCGTTCCCGGAAGAAGACAGGCGGGTCAGAAATAGAGATAGCTCTGGAGCTTGAGCCCCCAGGCCGTTTCCCCCGCTCGCCCGCGCCATCCGTCGAGGTTCACCCCGATCTTGTTGCGCCCCTCGAAGTGGAGCACCACGCCGGGCGTGAGAAGAACGCCTCCGTCTCCTCCCCGGCCGCGGTCGGGATCGCCCCAACTCACCCGGGCCACCGGCTCCACGGCCCGCACCTTCCCGTTGCCCTCCACGGGCACCCGGTAGGTCGCTATGGTCTGGGCCGCGAGGAAACGGCTCCCCGCTCCGCCGGCATCCAGGTTGCGCCAGTTCTCGCCGGTCATGACGCCGGCCTGGAGGTGGAACCCGCGGTCGAAGTCCCCCAGTTCCACGTCCACCGCTCCGACCGGCGCGTAGGTAGCCACCCCGAGCACGGGGTTGGTGAAGTCGTGCATCCCTAGATTTCCGCCCACCGTGACGCCCGACCGGGGGCGCCACTCCAACCGGGAAGACCACGACTTGGCGTCGTTGTCCTCCGCCTGGTTCCCTCCCGGGCCGTTCGTCACGGACACCAGATACCCCACCTTCCCTTCCGCCAGGTCCCCCTGGAGCAGGATCCCCACGTCCAGTGACGAGAACTGGAGCTTCTCCGAAAAGCGGGAATACGAGCAGACCCCTCCCAGGGCGCCGCACGCGTCCACTCCTTCGATCTGCCCGTCCCGCTCCACCACCAGGATCTCGCTGGAGCTGGTGAGCTCGAACAGGTCGAAGGCCCGCTTGAACTGGCCGACGGACACGCGCAGGGCCGGGTCCATGGAGAACCGCACGAAGGCGTACCGGGCCGACACCTGCCCGTTGGAGAAGTCCACCTGTACCGCGCCGTCGATCCACTCGTTCACGCGCGCGGCGGCCCAGATCCGGGCACGGCGCAGGACGAATTCGCTGGAGGGCACCCCGTCCACCGAGGTGGTGGCGAACTGCATGTGCATCCGCCCCCCCACCTCGGTCCTCTCCACCGGTGCCCTGGGCTCCACGGCCTGTCCGGACAGGGACCCGGCGGAGACGCCGGTGAGGACGACGGCGAACAGGCGGGCGAGATGACGCACGGGAATCCGGGGCAGAGCGGACACGTGGGGCCTGGGACGAGGGTGGACGGAAACGTCCGCAAATATGACGGCTCCCGCCCAACGTGCCAGGGGAGCGCCCGAAGCGCCCGGCCCCACGCAGCCCGGCGCTACAAGGGAAGGCGGATGATCTCCGGGCGCACGCGGCTGGTGGGCTGGGTCCCCGCGACCTCCACCCCCTCGATCCCCAGGAGCGCCACCTTGGCGGGCAGCCCCCCGCTGAATCCGCCCAGCCGTCCGTCTGAGGTCACCACCCGGTGGCACGGAATGACGATGGGGATGGGATTGGCACCCACGGCCTGTCCCACGGCCTGCGCGCCCTGGGGTGATCCCACCGCCTGCGCCAGATCGCCATACGTGGTCAGGTTTCCGAAGCGGATATCTTGCAGGCACGCATAGACCTGGCGCTGGAAGTCCGTGACCCCATGCAGGTCGAGGGGGAGGGCGAAGGACCGGCGCTCCCCACCGAAGTACTCCTCCAGTTGGCCCACCACCCGGCGGAGAAGTTCGGGCCGACTCTCAGGCGGGTCCGGATTCGAGGTCGACGGGAGCGGGCCGAACTCGATGTGGCGCACCCCGGTGGAGGAGACCCATACGGTGACGGGCCCCACGGGTGTTCCGGGAAGATGAGCGTAGTGGACGTCGGCCGCGGTCACGGTACCACCTCCCTGCACAGACGGGGGCAACCGGCCTATCGCCATCGATAATACCGGGGTGGAGCCGATTCCGCAGGAGGTGTCGCACCGCGCCCGCATCACTCCCGGGTGCCGCACCCCGGTAACGGCGGAACTCCGGATCCCACCGGAGGAGGCTACTCGCTCCCCGCCTTCCCCATGGCCTGCTGAAGCGCGTCGAATCCCAGGAGGGCGCACTTGATGCGCACGGGGAACTTGCTCACCCCGGCGAGGGCGCGGAGATCGCCCATGGCCCGATCCTTGGACGCCGCCTCGTCGCCGTGCATCATCTCCTTGAAGCGCTCCGCGAGGGAGTCCGCTTCGGAGAGAGACCGCCCCTTGAGCAGCGCGGTCATCATGGAGACCGCGGCCTGCGAGATCGAGCACCCCTGACCGACGAACGACACGTCGGAGATGTGGTCGCCCTCCACCTTCAACTGGAGACGGATCTCGTCACCGCAGACGGGATTGGCCAGGTGGACCTCCACGGACGGGTCATCCATCTCCCGCTTGTTCTTCGGGGCGCGGTAGTGCTCCAGGATGAGCTGCTGGTAGAGGGAATCGAGTCGGGGCTCTTCCATGACGACCTCAGCCGAAGATGCGCTTGACCACGCCCAGGGCATCGACCAGGCGGTCCACGTCCTCGCGGGTGTTGTAGAGGTAGAACGAGGCCCGCGCGGTGGCGGCGACCCCGAAGTGCTTCATCACGAGTTGGGCGCAATGATGGCCCGCGCGCACCGCCACCCCTTCCGCGTCCAGGATCGTGGAGATGTCGTGGGGGTGGGAGGCCGCCAGGGTGAAGGAAACCACGGCCGACCGCTCGGCCTGGGACTCCGGACCGTAGATGCGCATTCCCTCGATCTCCCGGAGGCGGTCCAGCGCGTATCCCACCAGCTCCCTCTCGTGGGCCACCACGGCGTCCATCCCGATCCCCGCCAGATAGTCGACGGCCGCGCCGAGCCCCACCGCCCCGGCGATGTTGGGCGTTCCCGCCTCGAACTTGTGGGGGAGGCCCGCCCAGGTGGAGTGGTCCCGGTGGACGAACTCGATCATCTCGCCACCGCCCTGGTACGGCGCCATGGCGTCCAGGAGCTCGGCCCGCCCCCAGAGCACGCCGATCCCCGTGGGGCCGCACATCTTGTGGCCGCTCAGCGCGTAGAAGTCCGCTCCCAGATCCTGCACGTCCACCCGGGTATGGACCGCGCCCTGGGCCCCGTCGACCACGACGACCGCACCCACCTCGCGAGCCCGCGCCACCACGTCCTTGACCGGGTTGATGGTCCCCAGCGCGTTGGACACGTGGGAGACGGCCACCAGCTTGGTGCGGTCGTTGAGGAGCGTGGAAAGATCGTCCAGGATCCACCGCCCCTGGTCGTCCAGCTCGATGTACCGAAGCTTCGCGCCGGTGCGCGCGGCCACGAGCTGCCACGGGACGATGTTGGAGTGGTGCTCCAGGACGGAGATGAGGATCTCGTCGCCCTCGTTCAGGTTGTCCAGCCCCCAGCTGTGCGCCACCAGGTTGATCGCCTCGGTGGTCCCGCGGGTCCAGACGATCTCCTTCGGCGAGGGCGCGTTGATCCAGCGGGCCACCTTCTCCCGGGCGCCTTCGTACGCGTCGGTGGCCCGTCGCGAGAGCTCGTGGATCCCCCGGTGGACGTTGGCGTTGTCGAGGTCGTAGTACGATCTCAGCGCGTCGAGCACCGGGCGCGGCTTCTGCGACGTGGCGGCGCTGTCCAGATAGACCAGGGTCTTCCCGTGGACGACTTGACCCAGGATGGGGAAGTCGGCCCGGACGGCCTGTACGTCGAATGCGGTCGTGGTCATGTGCGGGCTCCGCCCGGATCTGGGTGACGTCGGCCCCGCCTACCCGACATCGACGTAGACTTCGCTGCCGCGCACCTCCACGGGGAACGATTTCACGGGCCGGACGGCGGGAAGGCCCTTGTTCTTACCCGTGCACGCGTCGAAGCGTGCCCCGTGGTAGGCGCACACCACGGTGGATCCGTCCACCTCGCCGTCGGAGAGGGGAAGGTCCTGGTGGGAGCAACGATCCTCCAGGGCGTAGTAGTCGCCGTCCACGTTGACCAGCGCCACCCCCATCTTCCCCACCATGCGGCCGAGAAGCTTCCCGGGAGGGCAGTCGGTGGTGGCGGCGATGCGGACCCACTCAGCCATGGTTGCGCAGCTTCTCCTCGATCACCCGCGTGACCTTCTGGCCGACCCCGCCCAGAGGGAGACGGCTCAACACCTCACCGAGGAAGCCCAGCACCACCAACCTCTCGGCCTGCACGTGGTTCAGCCCGCGGCTCATGAGGTAGAACCTCGCCTCGGCGTCGAGCTCGCCCACGCTCGCCCCGTGGGAGCACTTCACGTCGTCGGCCTCGATCTCCAGGTTCGGGAGGGAGTCCGCTCTGGCGTGGGGAGAGAGGAGGAGGTTCCGGTTGGTCTGATACGCGTCGGTGCGCTGCGCGCCGGGGTGCACCCGGATGATTCCCCGGAACACGGCGCGGCTGGCGCCGTCCAGCGCCCCTTTGTACAGGAGGTCGCTCCCGGCGTTGTGGGAGACGTGGTCCTGGCTGGTGTTGAAGTCGAAGTGCTGGTCTCCGTCTCCGAAGTAGAGGCCCAGCATGTCGCTGTTGGAACCCGGACCGAGGAGGCGGGCATTCAGGTCCACCCGCGTGACGCTTCCACCCAGGGCGACGTTCAGCGTGTCCAACGTGGAGTCCCGCTGCGCCAGGGTACGCTGCACGGCCTGGTAGAAGCCGCCCCTCCCCAACCGTTGCACGGCCACGTACTGGACCTGCGCCCCATCGGCGGCGAGGACCTCCACCGCCGACGACGTGAACGTCTGTGCGGAGAAGTCGTCGGAGAGAACCTCGTCCACGTACGAGACCTGGCTGGCCGTCTCCGCCACGATGAGGGTCCGCGAGAAGTACGCGGTGCCCGACTCGCTGAACCACCGGGTCACCCGCACCGGATGCTCCAGCCTCACTCCCCGGGGGACGTACAGGAAGATCCCGTCGTTCCAGAGTGCCGCGTTGAGGGCGGCGAACTTGCCCTCTTCCGCGGGCACGGCCTCGGTGGCCAGATGCTTTTCCAGGAGATCGGAGTGGTTGGCCACCGCGTCGTGCAGGGAAGCGAGGATCACACCCTTCCCGGCCAACTCCGCGTCGATGTCGGTGTGCACCACGTGTCCGTCGATGAGGACGATGTGCCCGGACGCCTCCGAGTCCTCCTCCATGGCGGTGCGCAGTCCGGCCGGCCATGTCGACTCGTCGTCGGTGGCGGCTGCGGCGCTGCTGAGTACGAGGGCGTCGAGCTCCAGCTTCCGTGAGAGGTCGGTGTAACGCCACTCCTCCAGCCGCGTCGTGGGTATGGGGAGGGACTCGTACACCTCCCACGCCTGGAGGCGCCGCTCCCGCAGCCACTCCGGCTCCCCCTGGGCGATACGCTCGACCGCGTCGGCGTTGAACGCCGCGGTGACGCCTTCCGTGAGCTTCTGCGTCATCCTACGCTCCCCTCCATCTCCATCTCGATGAGGCGGTTCAGCTCCACGGCGTACTCCAGGGGAAGCTCCTTGGCCACGGGCTCGATGAACCCGCGCACGATCATGGCCATGGCCTCGTCCCCGGGGATCCCCCGGGAGGTGAGGTAGAAGAGCTGCTCCTCGCCGATCTTCGACACCGACGCCTCGTGCCCCACGTTGGCGTCGTTCTCCTCGATCTCGATGTACGGATAGGTGTCCGTGCGCGAGGTGTCGTTGATGAGGAGGGCGTCGCACTCCACGTTGGACCGGGCGTGATGGGCGCCGTCGTGCACCTTGCACAGCCCACGGTACGTGGAGCGGCCCGTCCCCTTGGAGATGGACTTGGACACGATGGACGAGGTGGTGTAC
>JAOUPR010000163.1 GCA_029879725.1 Gemmatimonadota bacterium
GGTCGACCTGACCACGCCCGGCTTCGTTCCCCCTTGGATGACGCCTCCCCAGGGCCCCCTGGTGGCTCCGGGGAGCTACTCGGTGGAGTTGATGATGGTGACGGCCTCCGGGGCGGAGACGCTGGGGGAGGCGCAGGGCTTCCAGGTGAAGCCCGTTCCCACGACTCCCGCCGGTACCGACCTGGTGGCGGTTGCATCCTTCCAGAACCAAGCCGCCGAGCTCATGCGGAGCATCTCCCGCGCGAGTGCGGAGATCGCTGGCGTGCGGGAGCGCCTGCGTCACATGCGGGCCGCCCTGGTGGAGACTCCCAAAGCGGACCCCGCCCTCTTCGGGCGAATGGATGCCTTCGAACAGGAGTTGGCCCGGCTGACCAGGAGCCTGAACGGCGATCCCACCCGAGGGCGCCTCAACGAACCCAGCGTGCCGTCCATCCGGGGGAGAGTGGGTCAGGTGATTTCCGGCCACTGGGATACGCGTCAGAAACCCACGGCAACCCAGCGGAGGAGTATCGAGATCGCCGCGGCGGACTTCTCGGGAGTGCGTGCGGCGCTCCGCGCCCTGGTGGAAGGGGAGTTGGCCCGGCTGGAGGTGGAGCTGGAAGCCGCCGGGGCCCCGTGGACGCCGGGACGGTGATTGCCGGGGGAGGGTAGGGGGGGATCCCCCCTACCCTGCCACCAGCCTACCGGGAGGGAGCACGCCGCTCCTCTCCGTCAGGGTGCCGTCATCCTCCGGAACCACAGATACATCCCCACGCGCCACCGCAGGATGATCCCGTAGGCGAGCACGAAGAAGACGGCGCCCGTCTGCCGGGCGGGGAGGATCTCGCTCACCCACTCGTGCAGGAGCAGGCGGAGCGCGAGGAGCCCCAGGAAGATGAGGAGGAAGCCGTTGGAGCGGCGCATGAGCACCACGTCTCCTTCCTGCCCGACCACTTCGACGACTGACCGTCCTCTGTTCCCGTCCGCATCACGGCCTCGGCCCTTCGGCCAGCCACCTCTGCCCATCTGTGCATCCGACCGGCTCATTACACCATCCCTCTCAGCTCCCCTCTCCTGCCTCGCCCATGCTCCGGCTCTCCCAACACACCCACCCCAGCCGCTTACCCGCATTGCCTCACCACCAACCCCCGCTGTACCCTTTCTTCTGAACACCTACGGCGGTTGAATTTCCTGTCCCTCAATTGCCCACCCGGGATCAGCCTTCTTCCAAGGAACGCGTTCGGCCCAGTCCGAAATGGAGGTCTCGACGAATGTTTTGGAGATTTGCACGGGCCAGGTTCTGGCGTTACTCCCATATCCTGGATTCAGAACGACATGTTTGAACCGCAGTTGAGGCATAATCGAGAGGAGTTCGACCGCCTTCTGAGGAGGAAGCGGCAGGTCCTTGTAGCGAGTATCCCTCTGGCGAGCCTCCCGCTAGCCATTCCGGTGATGTTGCGTACTTCCCCGGAGGTAGTCGTACACGCGCTCATCGGCTACTACGCGGTAGTATTCTCCATCTTCGGATACCTCGAGATCAGGCGTGTCATGGTTTTTCGGCGAGACCTCCGTGAGCGAAGAGAAAGATGACGGGCGGGCCAAGCCGGTTTGGGGGATGAGAGGGGTGCTACGTCGTGCAATGCAGATGTGGTCCGATCATACAAGGAGCTGTCGAAATCGCCGGCTACGCCTACATGAACGATTTTGGACTGTTTGGCGGAATGCTCCCCTGCGCGTCCGCGACCGGCGCATGTACACCGTCGTCCGGGATGAGATGGACGTGCCCTTCGTGGTGCGGATGGAGGTGGGGGGAGAAATCACTAGGGAAGGCGGCGGCTGTCACACCCCCTCGCCACCTTGACCCCATCACGTACCTCACGGTACACGCCACCGACCACCCTTACGTGAGCCAGGGCGATGATGGGGCCACACGACCAGCACACCATCGATGTGGGAATCTCATGCGCGAGCTCCGACAAGGGCGTCGTGGCGAAGGCCACGGAACTGCTGTGGAACGCAGGCGTGACCGCCGCGCAGGTGGGCCTGCCGCCGCCCCGCATCGTGGACCGCCATGTGCTCACGCCCTACTCGACGGCCACGGCGAGGTACCGCCTGTGGGTAGTCCTCTCCACCCGTGCGTATCTCCAGGAGGTCTGGGACCCCGAGCACGCCCGCATCGTACGAGCGCGGACAAGGGACCTCGGATCCGCGAGCGTACTGATCATGCGACTGGACGATACTCGCCTCCCCGGTCTGGTGCACGTGTGCCCGCTGGTCAGCGTGAAGCGGGAGGATACCAAGCGCGTCGCCGGGATCATTCAGCGCACGGCGGTCCGCGACGCGGAGATGCGAAACCGCGAGCGCTACATGGAATACCTGGAGTTTCGAGATCACGCCTGGGACAAGCAGTACTGCAACGGGTGCGGAGGCGGACGGTGGGGGTTGGACAACGTGTACCTCTGTGCCTCCTGTGGGACGGTGTTGTGCGTGTATTGCGCCAACCGGCTGGCCGACGAGTTGGGGGATCACCAGTGCCGGTGTGGTGGGAGGATGGTGTGAGTTGGGGTGCGGCGCGCTTGATGATTTGATTGACAAAGCGGCGGCCACCCGAACTAGTTGATGGCGATACGGCGATCTGGAACGCAGATTCTCCTCCGTATACGGTGCGGCCCGATAGACTCGGGAGACACGAGTACCAGGAGCTTCCCATGACCTCAAGTACGCCGGCTTTTGAGCCTGGCACAAAGGTGCAGTACCGAAGCGACCGCGCGAAAGTTGGAGAGGTCGTTCGCTCGCCTACGAGCGTGCAAGATGTGTATTGGTACAGCGTCCAGTTGCTCAATGGTGCGATCGAAACCGTTCCGGAGCAGGACCTGCAAGGGTTCAGGGCGGCGCAGGATCCCCGGGGGCTGTTCGTGGAAGGAAGGTTCGGAGGCACGGAAGATCTAGTGCGGAAGGTCACCTTTCACAAACTCGATGAGCCCCTCCAGAACACCCTATACTCGCTTG
>JAOUPR010000106.1 GCA_029879725.1 Gemmatimonadota bacterium
GAGAAGGTCAATATCGACGATCTGGTGAACGCCCGTACGGTCTCGGCGGTCATCCAGGCGTTCTTCGGGTCCAGCCAGCTCAGCCAGTTCATGGATCAGACGAATCCGCTGGCGGAGATGACCCACAAGCGGCGCCTCTCGGCCCTCGGGCCGGGCGGACTGACCCGTGAGCGGGCCGGCTTCGAGGTGCGTGACGTCCATTATTCCCACTATGGACGGATGTGCCCCATCGAAACGCCCGAAGGTCCCAACATCGGCCTCATCACGTCTCTCACCACCTATTCGCGCATCAACGATCTCGGGTTCATCGAGACGCCGTACAGGAAGGTGGTGGACAAGAAGGTCACCAATTCGATCGAGTGGCTCTCCGCCAACGAGGAGGAGACCGGCCGGATCGCGCAGGCCAACGCGCCGCTCAACGCGGACGGCTCGTTCGTGAACGAGTTCGTCCTGTGCCGGGAGCGCGGCGACTTCCCGCTTCTGCGCCCCTCGGACATCGACTACATGGACGTGGCCCCCGATCAGCTCGTGTCGGTGGCCGCCGCGCTCATCCCCTTCCTGGAGCACGACGACGCCAACCGCGCCCTCATGGGCTCGAACATGCAGCGTCAGGCGGTGCCGCTCCTCTACACCGACGCGCCCCTGGTGGGTACGGGGTTGGAGGCGAAGGTGGCCCAGGACTCCGGCGCGGTCATCACGGCGCGGCGCGGTGGCGAGGTGGTGCACGTCACCGCCGACGAGATCGTGGTGGACACGGGCGCGGCGAAGAACGCCGGCGGCGACCAGCCACTGGCCAAGCTGGCGCAGTTCGACCGCTACCGGCTCCGGAAGTACTGGAGAACCAACCAGGACACGGCCATCAACCAGCGTCCCCTGGTACGGGCGGGCGAGGAAGTGAAGGCCGGCGACATCATCGCCGACGGGCCCAGCACCGACAACGGTGAGTTGGCCCTGGGGCGTAACGTCCTGGTGGCCTTCATGCCCTGGTACGGATACAACTACGAAGACGCCATCGTCATCAGCGAGAAGCTGGTGCGTGACGATGTCTTCACGTCCATCCACATCCAGGAGCTGGAACTCCACGTCCGCGACACCAAGCGCGGGATGGAGGAGATCACCCGCGAGATTCCCAACGTGGCGGAAGAGAGCCTCGTGGACCTCGACGAGCGCGGCATCGTCCGCATCGGCGCCCGGGTCAAGGCCGGTGACATCCTGGTGGGGAAGATCACCCCCAAGGGTGAGACCGAGCTCTCTCCGGAAGAGAAACTCCTCACGGCCATCTTCGGTGAGAAGGCCAAGGACGTGAAGGACTCGTCCCTGCGGGTCTCTCCCGGGATGAGCGGAACCGTCATCGACGTGAAGATCTTCTCACGCCGGGTGGACGATCCGCTCCTCGAGAAGGAGCACGGCGGCAAGATCGCCGACCTGCGCTCCCTCGAGCGGGAAGAGGCGCAACGCATCGCCGAGGCCCGTGACGAGGAGCTGCGCGAGATCCTCCAGCGGCAGACCGTGACCCTCATGCTCAAGAAGGGTACGGTGGAGCCCTACATGGACGAGGGCACCAAGCTCAGCAAGACGGAGATCGACGAGATCGACTTCAACAAGGTCGACCTCTCCACCGTCAAGGTCCAGAACAAGGATGCCAGCGAGCGGATCCGCCGCGTCGTGGACGAGGCGGCGAGCCGGATCCAGCGCGTGCGGGAGAAGACCGAAGAGCAGATCGACAAGGTGTTCCAGCCCGACGAGTTGCCGCCGGGTGTGGTCCAGCTGGTGAAGGTCTACGTCGCCGAGAAGCGGAAGATCTCCGTGGGTGACAAGATGGCCGGCCGCCACGGGAACAAGGGCATCATCGCCCGGATCGCCCCCGAGGAGGACATGCCGTTCCTCCCCGATGGGACACCGGTGGAGATCGTCCTCAATCCGCTGGGCGTGCCCTCCCGGATGAACGTGGGCCAGGTGCTGGAGACCCACCTGGGGTGGGCGGCGCGAATCCTCGGATTCGAGGCCAAGACCCCGGTGTTCCAGGGTGCCACCGAGAACGAGGTGGGCGGCTTGCTGAAGGTGAGCGGCCTCAGCTGGATCCGGAACGCCCTGGACCTCCAGACGGAGCTCTCCGACGGCGTCGCCGACCTGCAGACGCTCATCGACGTGGCCCGGGAGGTTCCGGTCGCCATCGTCACCGGGCAGCAGAATGGTGACGGAGACCATCCCCGGGGTCACACCCAGGGGATCGGGCAGGGGCTGGATGCCTACCTGGCCCTGGATCTGGACAAGAAGCACCAGAAGCTCTTCGACTCCCTCATCGAGTTCGTGAAGGGAGCGGCCACCGAGATCGCCGACCGCAAGGACGCGAAGGTGGCGGACATGTTCCCGTCCATCCAGAAGCTCTTCGGGCGCAAGACGGTCAAGACCGGCCTCGACGACGCCGTGGTGGAGTTGATGGAGTACGCCGGGATCTTCCCCAACGGAAAGGTCTGGCTCCGCGACGGACGGAGCGGCCGCCGCTTCGACTTCCCCGTCACGGTGGGTGCCATCTACATGCTCAAGCTGAGCCACCTGGTGGATGACAAGATCCACGCGCGTTCCATCGGGCCATACTCCCTCGTGACGCAGCAGCCGCTGGCAGGAAAGGCCCAGTTCGGCGGTCAGCGCTTCGGGGAGATGGAGGTATGGGCCCTGGAAGCGTACGGCGCGGCACACACGCTTCAGGAGATCCTCACGGTGAAATCCGACGACGTCCAGGGACGTTCGAAGGTCTACGAGGCCATCGTGAAGGGTGAGAATCTGCCGCGGCCGGGAATTCCCGAGTCGTTCAACGTGTTGGTGAAGGAGCTTCAGGCTCTCGGGCTGAGCGTAACGCTCGGCGAGGAAGAGTAAGCGAGATGATCGATTTTCCCAGGACCCGCGAACAGCGCACCTCCGACTTCGATTTCATGCAGGTGAAGCTCGCTTCACCCGACGAGATCCGGGGCTGGTCGTTCGGTGAGGTCGTCAAGCCCGAGACCATCAACTACCGCTCCTTCAAGCCGGAGCGTGACGGGCTCTTCTGCGAACGCATCTTCGGTCCGGTCAAGGACTGGGAGTGCCATTGCGGGAAGTTCAAGCGCATCCGGTTCCGGGGACACGTGTGTGACCGCTGCGGCGTGGAGGTCACCCTGTCCAAGGTCCGTCGTGAGCGGATGGGGCACATCGAGCTGGCCGTCCCCGTTGCGCACATCTGGTTCTTCAAGACGCTGCCCAGCCAGCTGGGCTACCTGCTGGGGATGACCCTCCGCGACCTGGAGAAGGTGATCTACTACGCCGCGTACGCGGTGACCCATCCAGGAAAGCAGGACGTCGAGTTCCAGGATCTCCTGGACGAGGACGAGTACTACGACCTGCGGGTGAAGGCGCGGGAGGAGGGTGACTCCGACTTCAAGGCCGAGATCGGCGCCGAGGCCGTGCGCACGCTCCTCAAGATGCTCGACAGCGACGATCGCAAGATCCAGGACCGCAACTCCGACGGGAAGGGGCTCGATCGTCTCGCCGATACTCTGCGGTACGAGATCGCCAACGAGACGTCCCAGCACCGCAAGAAGAAGAAGCTCAAGCGTTTGAAGGTGGTGGACGCGCTGCGGATGTCCGGGGCGACTCTCGACGACCGGAACCGTCCCGAGTGGATGATCCTGGACGTGGTTCCGGTGATTCCGCCGGACCTCCGTCCGCTGGTGCCCCTCGACGGCGGGCGCTTCGCGACCTCCGACCTCAACGACCTGTACCGTCGGGTCATCAACCGGAACAACCGCCTCAAGAAGCTCATCGACATGCGCGCCCCGGAGGTCATTCTCCGGAACGAGAAGCGGATGCTCCAGGAGGCGGTGGACGCCCTCTTCGACAACGGTCGCCGGTCCAAGGCGATCCGGGGTCGGGGGAAGCGCCCCCTGAAGTCCCTCAGCGACATGCTGAAGGGGAAGCAGGGCCGCTTCCGTCAGAACCTTCTGGGCAAGCGCGTGGACTACTCGGGCCGTTCGGTCATCGTGGTGGGCCCCGAGCTGAAGCTGCATCAGTGCGGACTTCCCAAGGCCATGGCCGTGGAGCTCTTCAAGCCGTTCATCATCCACGAGCTGGAGAAGCGGGGCGAGGCCGAGACGGTGAAGCGCGCCAAGAAGATCGTGGAGCGCGACGATCCCAAGGTCTACGAGGTCCTGGAAGACATCATCAAGGACCACCCGGTGCTGTTGAACCGCGCTCCCACGCTGCACAGGCTGGGAATCCAGGCGTTCGAGCCGGTCCTCGTGGAAGGGAAGGCCATCCGCATCCACCCCCTCGTCTGCTCGGCGTTCAACGCCGACTTCGACGGGGACCAGATGGCGGTGCACGTGCCGCTTTCCTATGAGGCGCAGCTGGAGGCGAGGGTGCTCATGCTCTCGTCCAACAACATCCTGCTTCCCTCCAACGGCCGTCCGGTCACCGCTCCCACGCAGGACATGGTCATCGGGTCGTACTACCTGACGCACATCGGCGTGGCCCGCGGTGCGCTGGAGCGTACGGGCAACGATCCCAAGATCGCCAAGAGCCGGAGACAGAAGGCCAACGAGGATCTCGACGAGATCTACAAGGACGCGCTCCGCTTCTCCGCCTACGGAGAGGTGGAGATGGCGTTGGCCTCGGAGCGGGTGACCTTCCACACCCCGGTGTGGTTCTGGGCGCCCCGGTCCGCCGAGGTCGTTGCGGAAGGGAACGGCGGCACCCACGAGTGGGCGCGTACCACCGCGGGGCGGGTGCTGTTCAACTCCATCATCCCCGACGAGCTCGGCTTCCTGAACCAGACGTTCGGGAAGAAGGAGCTCGGAGACCTGGTGTTCGACTGCTTCACGCAGGTGGGGATGGGTCGGACCACGGCCTTCCTGGACGCTCTGAAGGACTTCGGGTTCCGCTACGCCACCATGGGCGGGATCAGCGTGGGGATCGAGGACATGGAGGTCCCGATCGAGAAGGGCGAGATCCTCAAGGACGCCGACGCCCAGGTGACCCGGTTCCAGAAGGCTTACGCCAGCGGATTCATCTCCAACGGCGAGCGGTACAACAAGATCATCGATACGTGGACGCACGCGAACAACGACGTGGCCGACGCCATGGTGCGTCACCTCGAGCAGTCCAGGGACGGATTCAACCCGGTGTTCATGATGATGAACTCCGGAGCCCGGGGTAACCGCGACCAGATGCGTCAGCTGGCCGGGATGCGCGGCCTCATGGCCAAGCCCCAGAAGAAGCTGACCGGTGGCATCGGCGAGATCATCGAGAGCCCGATCAAGTCGAACTTCCGCGAGGGCCTCACCGTGGTGGAGTACTTCATCTCCACCCACGGCGCCCGGAAGGGTCTGGCCGACACGGCGCTCAAGACGGCGGACGCGGGGTACCTGACCCGTCGTCTGGTGGACGTGGCGCAGGACATGACCATCACCATCGAGGATTGCCACACCATCCTCGGCCTGGAGATGACCGCGCTGAAGGAGGGCGAGGACATCATCGAGCCCCTCGCCGACCGGATCGTCGGCAACGTGGCGCTGGAAGACGTGTACGACCCCATCGACGGCGAGCTTCTGATCCAGGCCGGCGAGCTCATCGGCGAAGAAGCGGCCGAGGCCGTGGAGGTCGCGGGGATCCAGATGGTCAAGATCCGCTCGGTCCTCACGTGCGAGTCCAAGCGGGGCATCTGTCAGCAGTGCTACGGCCGCAATCTGGCGACCATGAAGCTGGTCGACACCGGAGAGGCGGTGGGTATCCTGGCCGCCCAGTCCATCGGTGAGCCGGGGACCCAGCTCACCCTGCGGACCTTCCACATCGGAGGTACGGCGTCACGCATCGCGGCGCAGACCCAGCGGAAGTCCAAGATCGAAGGCGTGGTCGGGCTGGAGCGCGTCACCACGGTGGAGACGCCCAATGAAGACAGGATCGTGACCTCTCGCGAGGGACAGATCCTCCTCAAGACGAAGGAAGGCCAGCTTCGCAGCCAGCTGTCGGTGCCGTACGGCGCCACCCTGGCGGTCGAGGAGGGAACGACCATCCAGGCGGGAGACCTCCTCTTCAGCTGGGATCCGTACTCCGAGCCCATCGTGGCCGACTCGGCGGGTGTGATCCAGTTCCACGACATCGTGGACGATCAGACCATGCGCGAGGAGCTGGATGAATCGACGGGCCGTCGTCAGATGACCATCATCGAGGATCGGGAGAAGAAGCTCCACCCGACCATCCAGATCCGGAAGAACACCAAGAAGCGCGAAAAGCTGAAGGAGTTCATCATCCCGGTGGGAGCACAGCTCACCGTCCGGGACGGTGAGGAAGTGCAGCCGGGCGACACCATCGCCAAGATCAGCCGTGAGGTCTACAAGACCCGCGACATCACCGGTGGTCTGCCGCGAGTGGCGGAGCTCTTCGAGGCACGCCGCCCGAAGGACCCGGCGGTCATCACGGAGATCGACGGCATCATCAGCTTCGGAGACATCAAGCGCGGTAAGCGCGAGGTTCACGTCGCACCGGAGCAGGGGCCGCCGCGGACCTACGAGGTCCCGGTGGGTAAGCACATGCGGGTGCACGAGGGAGACCAGGTGCGGGCGGGTGACCGTCTCAGCGAGGGCCCCATCAACCCGCACGACATCCTGCGCATCAAGGGCCCCCGGGCGGTTCAGGAGTACCTCCTGAACGAGATCCAGGAGGTGTACCGGCTCCAGGGCGTGAAGATCAACGACAAGCACATCGGCGTGATCGTGCGCCAGATGCTCCAGAAGGTGAAGGTCACCGATTCCGGTGAGACGACCCTCCTGGAAGGCGAGAACGTGGATCGCGTGGAGTTCCGGGAATCCAATCGGGGGGCCATCGCCGACGGGAAGAAGCCGGCCCGGTCCGAGCCCCTCCTGTTGGGGATCACCAAGGCCAGCCTCACCACGGAGTCGTTCATCTCCGCGGCGTCCTTCCAGGAAACCACCCGGGTGCTGACCGACGCCGCGGTACGCGGCGCGCGGGACGAGCTCCAGGGCCTGAAGGAGAACATCATCATCGGTCACCTCATCCCGGCGGGAACCGGGGTACACCGCTACTCCAACGTCGAGTTCATGGTGGAGCAGTCGTACTACGACGAGGAGATCGTGCCCCTGTCCGACCCCGGAGAGCTCGTGCCGGGGCTGGCGGTGGCCAGGGACGACGAGGAGTAGCCCTCGGGACCCGTCCTCCGGGGCGGTGCCGAGCCGGAACACGAGGGGAGGCCGACCATCGGGGCGGCCTCCCCTCGGAGCGTCCGGGGGCCATGGAGGATCGAATCAGAACGGTGTGGGCTTTCCTGGTCGGTGGGCGGCGGGCACGGCAGAGCAGCGACCCGAGTGGGCGTGCGGCGATACCCGCCCGGGACCCGTGGAGGATCCCCTGACCGGCATTCTCCGCCGCCGCGGGTCCCACGGGTCCCTCTCCCCTCAATCGGGCGCGTGCCAAGGCGTTGACACCCCCCACCACCCTTTCTAAGTTATCAAGCTCTGTCGGAATTGCTCGCGACCATCGTCGGTCGGGCGTTTCCGATACGCTTGAGGCAGTGATTTCACGATCAGAGGATTCATGCCGACGATCAACCAGCTCGTGAGGAAGGGCCGCAAGGCGCTTCAGAAGAAGAACAAGGCGCCGGCGCTTCAGAAGAACCCGCAGCGTCGCGGGGTCTGCACGCGTGTGTACACCACCACGCCGAAGAAGCCGAACTCGGCTCTCCGGAAGGTGGCGCGTGTGCGGCTCACGAACGGGTACGAGGTCACCGCGTACATCGGCGGTGAGGGTCACAACCTTCAGGAGCACTCCATCGTGCTCATCCGCGGTGGCCGTGTGAAGGACCTTCCCGGTGTCCGGTACCACGTGGTTCGTGGCACCCTCGACACCTCCGGTGTGTCGGATCGCCGTCAGGGCCGGTCCAAGTACGGCGCCAAGCGGCCCAAGTAGAGAACGGATAACCAATGAGTCGTCGTTCAAGAGCAGAGCGCCGGGAGACTCCTCCCGACCCGCGATTCGGATCACAGACCGTGTCGAAGTTCATCAACGCGTTGATGAACGACGGGAAGAAGTCCACCGCCGAGAAGATCTTCTACGACGCGGTCGAGATCGTCGAGCAGCGTGCCGGCCAGCCTGGCCTCACGGTGTTCCAGCAGGCTCTGACCAACGCCAAGCCCGCCCTCGAGGTGAAGAGCCGGCGGGTCGGTGGAGCGACGTACCAGGTGCCCATCGAGGTTCGCCCTGAGCGGCGTGCCGCGCTGGCCACCCGCTGGCTCATCGGGTTCGCGCGGGGCCGGTCGGAGAAGAGCATGGCCGAGCGTCTGGCCGCCGAGCTTCTCGCCGCGAGTCGGGGTGAGGGAGCGACGGTGAAGAAGAAGGACGATACGCACCGCATGGCCGAGGCCAACAAGGCATTCGCCCACTATCGGTGGTAGCGTGAAGGACCTCCGCCCCGAGAGGGCGCGGAGAGGCAGAAAAAATTCGAAGTGGAATACGCGATGGCCGGAAGGCCCTCTCCGTTCACCAGGGGCCCGGAAACCGTGCCGATCGCCTGGAGGAGAGGCGACCGGCACCGGACAGTCCGGCGCTCCTTTTTTATCTGTACATAAGTGTTGATCAGAGGGACCAGATAGATGCCCAGAAAAACGCCACTCAAGCACCTCCGGAATATCGGCATCATGGCGCACATCGATGCCGGTAAGACGACGACCACGGAGCGCGTCCTGTTCTACACGGGCCGTCTGCACCGCATGGGCGAGGTGCACGAGGGCGGTGCCACCATGGACTGGATGGAGCAGGAGCAGGAGCGTGGAATCACCATCACCTCCGCTGCCACCACCGCCTTCTGGAAGCGTTTCGACACCGATTACCGCATCAATATCATCGACACTCCCGGGCACGTGGACTTCACCGCCGAGGTGGAGCGTTCGCTCCGCGTTCTCGACGGTGCCGTCGCCGTGTTCTGTGCGGTGGGCGGCGTGGAGCCCCAGTCCGAGACGGTGTGGCGCCAGGCCGACCGCTATCGGGTTCCCCGCATCGCCTTCGTGAACAAGATGGACCGCGTCGGCGCCGACTTCATGAACGTCGTCGGGATGATGAAGGACCGCCTCGGGGCCAACGCCCACCCGGTGCAGTACCCGCTGGGAGAAGGAGAGCTCTTCACCGGCGTCATCGACATCGTTCGCCGCCGGGCCATCATCTATGAAGACGAGCTCGGGTCGAAGTTCTCCGAGGGGGACGTTCCCGACGCGCTCCGCGACACCGTCGAAGACCTGCGGCATCATCTGGTCGAGGCCGCGGTGGAGCACGACGACGAACTGGTGGAGAAGTACCTCTCCGGCGAAGAGCTCACCGACGAGGAACTGCGGCACGCCATCCGGTCGGCCACCATCAAGGGGATGATGTTCCCCGTGTTCTGCGGGTCGGCGTTCAAGAACAAGGGCGTGCAGGCCATGCTCGACGGCGTCATCGACTACCTGCCGTCGCCGTTGGACATTCCCGCCATCAAGGGTCACCTCCCGCACCACGACGAGACCTTCGAAGAGCGTGAGGCTTCCGACGACGCACCGTTCTCGGCGCTCGCCTTCAAGATCATGACCGACCCGTACGTGGGTAAGCTCACGTTCTTCCGGGTCTATTCGGGATCGCTCCCGTCCGGCAGCTACGTCCAGAACGCCACCAAGGACAAGCGCGAGCGGGTGGGCCGCATCCTCCAGATGCACGCCAACAAGCGCGAGGAGCTCGAGGAGGTGTACGCCGGGGACATCGCGGCCGCCATCGGGCTCAAGGACGTGAAGACGGGCGACACGCTCTGCGTGGAGACCCACCCCATCATCCTCGAGGCCATGCAGTTCCCCGAGCCGGTGATCGCGGTCGCGGTGGAGCCCAAGACCAAGGCGGACCAGGACAAGCTCGGCAACGGACTTTCCAAGCTCGCGGACGAGGACCCGACGTTCCGGGTCTACACCGACCCCGAGACCAGCCAGACGATCATCGCCGGGATGGGTGAGTTGCACCTCGAGATCATCGTCGACCGCCTCAAGCGCGAGTTCAGCGTGGAGGCCAACATCGGCCGGCCGCAGGTCGCGTATCGTGAGACGATCCGCAAGCGGGCCGAGAACGTCCATGGCAAGTTCGTACGCCAGACCGGTGGTCGCGGGCAGTACGGCCACGTGGTGATCAACATCGAGCCCGGCGAGACCGGCTCCGGCTTCGTCTTCGAAGACAAGATCGTGGGTGGTGTCATCCCGCGGGAGTACATCAGCTCCGTGGAGCAGGGTATCAAGGAGTCCCTGGACAACGGTGTCCTGGCGGGATATCCGATCATCGACGTTCGCGTCGAGTTGATCGACGGGTCCTACCACGACGTCGACTCCAGTGAGATGGCGTTCAAGATCGCGGGCTCCATGGCCCTCAAGGAGGGCGTCCGCAAGGCCAGCCCGGCGATCCTCGAGCCCATCATGGACGTGGAAGTCGTGACTCCGGCGGAATACATGGGTGACCTCATCGGTGACCTTTCTTCCCGTCGGGGCAGGGTCGGAGGAATGACCGAGCGGGCCGGTGCCCGGGTCATCGGCGCCAGCGTCCCCCTCGGGGAGATGTTCGGCTACTCCACCACCCTGCGGTCACTCAGTCAGGGCCGGGCGGTCTACACCATGCAGTTCGCCCACTATGACGAAGTTCCCAAGTCGAAGTCGGAAGAGATCATGGCGGCCTACAGTGGCGGCCGGGCCGGTTAAGGCGAGTCAATAGGACACCGAGAGGAATACGATGGGCAAGGCAAAATTCGAGCGGACAAAGCCACACGTGAACGTGGGCACGATTGGACACGTGGACCACGGGAAGACGACACTGACGGCTGCGATCACGTTCACGCAGGCGAAGAAGTTCGGAGG
>JAOUPR010000107.1 GCA_029879725.1 Gemmatimonadota bacterium
ACTCACGGGTATCGGGTTCCGCCCGGAGGAGATCCCAAAACCCGCGTGGGCTCAGGACCTGGAGGGGGACGAGGGCATCGATCTCGAGCAAGTCCTTGTCACCGGTTACGAGAACGTCCGCGAGCCCTTGTGCTGCCTCACCGAGTACTGGGACATCGTTGGGATCACGAATCGGGACCTGTAGGTCAGCCGAAGTTGACATCACGACTGCCTCTCTCCGAAGAAACGAGACGGTTTCGTCGACTGCTGCTGCGGGCACTTTGAACTTGTCCCGGAGGATTCGGCGCAACTCGCTGAGTACAGTTTCGCCGAGGATCAGTTGATGTTCAGCGAGAATAGCCGAGAGAATGTCGGCGCAAATCCCCCGCGTGGCGAAGGCACTGACGAGTACGTTCGTGTCGAGAAAGACCCTCATGACACGTCGCGAAATACATCCTCGTCAGTAAGGTAGCCCTGAGCTTCGGCCAAGGGCATAATGCGACGGCGGAGATCCTCGAACTGCGCAAGTGCCAATTGGCGCCGCAGCGCTTCGCGAACGATGTCGCTTCGGCTACGGCCGCTCCGCTTGGCGGCGCGGTCAAGTTGACGCTCCAGTTCGGGGTCGAGCCGGATGGTAAGTGCAGAGGTCTTCATGTCATACAATGTAATACGGTCCGCGCCTCCTAACAATCAATTGCAGCTGACACGGAAGTACGTGGTGGCCTGCGCTTCGCGCCGGGTGTATGCTGGTTGCCCGCGCAGCTGAATTGAAAGCCGTTAGGTAGCCCCTAGTTCATACAACGTGACGAGGTTGCAGTGACAGTATTCGAGTACCTGAGCGTCTTCGTGTCGATCGTTGTGGGACTCGGTGTCGCGAACCTGTTGCTTGGTGTGGAACGCATTCTTACAGGCCCACGCGATCGCGTGTCGATGGTGCACCTCGGGTGGGTGGCCATGGTCTTGCTGCTGCTCATCTTCTTTTGGTGGTTCAATTTTCAATGGGATCGCCAGGCGATTTGGTCCTTCGGACTGTTTGTGTGGGTCGTGTGCTACGCGATGCTGATGTTCTTTGTCGCGACTCTCGCGGTACCAGGCGACCGAGATGATGATGCCAACTGGGGTGACTGGTTCTTTGAACGTCGTCGGATCTTCTTCACGACCGTTGGGCTCGCGGCTATCGCGGATGTAGTAGACTTCATTGTGAGAAATGGTGTGGACATGGCGGTGGCATCCGTTGCGATGTTCACACCGCAAGCTCTGTCTGTCGTTATCGCTGTGGTGCTCGCTCGAACTTCATCTCGGCGTATCCTCGAGATTCTGACCGTGGTGCACCTTGTGATCTTGGTCACGGCCGTGCTGACGATGGCTGGAACTGTGGGCGTGTAGACCGTGAGCCGTGACCCTGATGGGTAACAAAAACTGACCGTTGATGGGTTACAGTCTGGGGTTCCTGGAAGAGGAGCCATCATCGCTGATGATGGCTCCTTTATCTATGTGAAGCCAGCCGAGGCAGAGAGGCCCGAAGAAGACGGCCCAGACGCCATCGGCGATCTCTTCGAGACCTACGAGTTCACCGCCGAGTAGGTGAGATGCGTTGACCCAGCAGGAGTGCCAACGGATGCCACCGTTGGTGGAGACCTTCCGGACCTCGAAGTGCGCGGGGTAGTTGAGGGGCGGGAGCTTGTTGGGGAAGGGTCGGGTGCTGGGCACGTAGACATCGGCAGGAGTCTTCATCTGAAGTGCCTCGTGGGGACGGATGTGGTTGAAGTCGTGGAGTAAGGAGTTGAAGCGGCGCTGCTGAGCGGAGCGATTACCGGCGGGAGGGATGCAGGCATCGGCCTTGAGGTCCTTGTGCATGCGTTCGTGGCGGCCGTTCTGCTGGGGGGAAGCAGGCTCGATGAAGTCGGGCAAGATGCCGAGTCGGATCCACCAGACGGCGAGGCGAGAGAGTCGGCCGAGAGCGAGAGGGGATGAGAAGGGTGGGCCGTTGTCGGTACGGATGCGATCGGGTATGCCGAACTCACGAAAGAGACGCGTAAAGACAAGGCGTGCAGCGTGATAGGTGGTACCGTCGACGGCCTGACAGGCGAGGAGGAAACGGCTGAACCCGTCTTGGAGGGTGAGGGGGTAACAGTAGCGGCCGTCTCGTGTCTTGAAGTGGCCCTTGTAGTCGGCGGACCAGATGGAGTTGGGAGCGGTGAAGGGAGCGGTGGGACGTCCGGGGTGGGGGTGGGTACGGACGCGCCTCTTCTTCCGGACGAGGCCAGCTCGTAGCAGGTGCTTGTGCAGGACGCGTGGGCAGGGGAGATCCCAGTGAGGGTACAGGGTCGCGAGGCGAGTGTGGATCTTGGCGGCACCCCACCGGGGTCGGCGGCGTCGGAGCTCGAAGGCGGCCTCGAGGATCTCGGGGTCGGTGGCGTGGGGGCAGGAGTGAGGGCGGTGGGAACGGTCGTGGAGTCCGTCGGGACCCGCGGCGTCATATCGCTGGAGCCACTTGTAGCCCGTCTCGCGGCTGATGCCGAAGCGCTGGCACACTTCCGAGAAGGAGCGAAGGCCGGAAGTGGCCTCCAGGATGAACTGGGTGCGTTCTTTCATGGGATCGGTCTCGTACCATGGCATGGGCATCTCCTTGTGGAGATCCCAAGTTGCGGTGAAGACTGTCACCCATCAGTGGTCAGTAATGTGTTACCTATCAGGGGTCACCGTACCCAGCCACTGCCTAACAAGCAATTGCTGCTGACACGGGTAGAAGTGGTGGCGCGCACGTGCCGTGCGCGGTATGCATGTAGCCCGCGCAGCTGGATTGAACGCCGTTAGAGCGCACCAAGTCTCAGTCGGTCGTCCTTGAATATTGTCTACTCAAGTGGTTAGACTTCGGAGTGTCTTACGCGTGGTGTATCGATCAGGAGTATGTTTGTGTCTACCGTTACAGTGTCCAGTAAGTATCAGGTGGTCATCCCGAAGGATGTGCGAGATCGTCTAAGAATCCGCCCGGGCCAAAGAGTGGAGGCGTTCGCCGTTGGTGGTCGCGTCGAACTCGTACCGGTCCGCCCGATCAGTGAAATGCGTGGGTTTCTGGAGGGCATGGATCCCAACTTCGAACGCGAGTCCGACCGGGAACTATGAACGTCGTCGACTCATCTGGGTGGATCGAATATCTAGTTTCCGGACCCAACGCATCCTTCTTTGAGACCCCTCTGAGTTCGACGGAAGATCTCCTCGTACCATCAATCAGCATCTTCGAGGTGTACCGCTACGTCCTGCGGGAGGAGGGCCGGGAAAAGGCTCTTACTGTTGCCGCATCGATGAGACAGAGCCGGGTCATTCCGTTGGACGAAAACCTTGCGGTCGAAGCTGCTGAGGTGGGCGCGAGCTACGGTCTCCCGATGGCTGACAGCATCATCTATGCTGTGACCTTAGCCCATGACGCGACGCTCTGGACTCAGGATGTAGACTTTGAGGCACTGGACTACGTCAAGTACAAGTCGAAGCGGGGTGCGCTCTAACAAGCAATTGCTGCTGTCACGAGAGATAAGAGTGGCGCGCGCGTTCCGCACGCGGTATGCCTGACGCCCGTGCGGCATAATCGCCAACCGTTGGACGAAACGCGGAGAGCCGTCATTCCACGTGGTCACAACTCGTTGTTCTTGGGCGGAGGCTTGAGGACGCCGAGGGTCGGGAGGGTACGGTATGCGTATCGACAGTGTTTGCGGCACAACTACATCTGTTGCGATTGTCGTTGTGTTGCTCGCCGGATGTCTGTCTCTATCTCCGTCAGAATTGGTCGATGTGACACTCTCCGTGAGCGACACCGTGGTGTCTGAGGCACTGCCCGTGGTGATCGATGTTGCGGCAACCAACCGAGGGGACTCTGATGTCACCGTTTCAGGGTATGGGTGTCCGCAGCTCTATCGAGTCATCGATGGGAATGGCAGTATCGTGGGTCCGGAAGGAGCGTATTGTCTCGCCATGGTCGTTCCTCCGGCCACCCTGAGTCCTGGGGAGTCGATCGAGTTCCAATACACCTGGAGTGGAAGAGGGAATTCCGAGTTCTCAGCTCCCCTTCCGACTGGGGAGTACGAACTCCAAGCATGGATCCTAGTGCTTCCGCAGGACTCAGTATTCTCTGGAACTGCTCCCGTGAGAGTGGTTGGTAGCCCTACGGCGGTCCACTGAGGAGATGTCGAGCGAAGAGCGAGGCACGGTGCCAAGACTCGTTTCGGTCCAACAATCAATTGCACCTGCCACGGGAGTACGTAGTGGCCTGCGCTTCGCGCTAGATGTATGCGGGTAGCCCGCGCAGCTGAATTGCGAGCCGTTAGGAAGCACCGCAGTCTGAGTGGTGGGGTGTGACGTCGGAAGGGGACGAACTGTGATGTCTGCGCCATAACCCCTTCTCGGTTCGTCCCCCAGGGCAACGCAGGTGGGGTGGAACGCATCTCAGTCCCGGGTACTGCGCGACACTGGATGTAGGCGGCGAACGATGGCTAGACGTGTTCGTGTGGGGCCGGCAAGCCTTGAGCGATTGGGGATATCTGGGTGTGGGCTGTTGCTGGCCACGGCGTTTCTGCTGTCCGCCGGGGCTCCGGTCAGCGCTCAGAAGACTGCCGGCGAACTGGGCTCGGATGCCCATGAGGCTGTGGTGCGTCGGCTGGCGGCCGTGCTCCGTCAGGAGTACGTCCTGGAGGACGTCGGACTCAACATGGCCGAGCGCATCACATCTCGCTGGGCTGACGGCGCCTACACGAACAGTGCGGATCCGGAGTCCTTCGCGCAGGCGCTGACGGACGATCTCCGCAGCGTGTATCTGGATCGCCATCTGGCAGTGCTGGCACCTGAGCGCTACTCAGCGTTCAAAGACATGGTCTCGGGGAGCCACGGGCCGGAAGGGCACGGCGGCAGGCCTGAGGCTACGGTAGCGTCCAGGGTGATCGACCGCGCCGGTGTCGGGCGTGTGGGATTCCTAAGGCTGTCTCGCTTCGATGGTTCGGGGGCAGGCCTTCGCGAGATTGATCGGGCCATGTCGGAGATCGTTGGTGTGGACGCGCTGGTCATTGATCTGCGCGCGAGCCCGGGTGGAGATGCGGACGCAGTCAGGCACCTGTCGAGCTACTTGTTCCGGGAGCCCACACACCTCGTCAGTTCTCTGCGTCGGCGTGACGTGACCGGAAACCGTAGTGTTTCGGAGCGGTGGACCACTCCCAACGACCTTAGCCCCCGTTTCGCGTCAATCCCGGTCTACGTCCTGATCGACGGCAGAACGTTTTCGGCCGCGGAGTCGTTCGCGTTCGGACTGAAGGTGACCTCGAGGGCGACATTGGTGGGTGCCGCGACGGGGGGAGGCGGCCACATGAACGCCCCGTTCGACCTTGCAGATGGATTCGGTGCTTCCATATCCGTGGGGCGCACTTTCGATCCACGGACCGGAGAAGGCTGGCAGTCCACCGGTGTGAAGCCAGCCATCGAGGTCGAGTCTGATCAGGCCCTCGAGGTAGCGTTAGCCGAGTTCGGTCGATGAGACTAGGACGGGGGGCTCCTAGCCATGACGGGCTGCTTCCTAACAAGGAATTTCTGCTCTCGTGCCCAATAAGTAGGTAGTACTGGTGGCGGATAGGCAACCCCACCTACTAAGCTCACGCAGCAGAATTCCGAACCGTTAGCAACTGTGTTGCAGGCGGAGCTGGTCGAGGGGAACAGAGGGGTCCCATTCACGGCTGTCGCGGACCATGGCATTGAGGATGGTGAGGAGTTTCCTCATGCATGCGACCTGGGCGACTTTGGCTGGCTTTCCCTTGGCTCTGAGTCGCTGGTAGAACATGCGAATCACGGGATTCCACTTCGCGGCGCTCCAGACACTGAGGTAGAGCGCAGAGCGTACAGGAGCTCGGCCGCCCCAGATCATGCGCTTGCCGCGGAAGACTCCGCTGTCACGCGAGTAGGGCGCGACACCGACGAGGGCAGCGATCTGCTTGTGGGAGAGTTGACCCAGTTCCGGGAGCTCTGCGATGAGCACCCGAGACAGGTTTGGACCGACGCCTGGAACGGTTTGGAGTAGGTCGCTCTTGGCGGCCCATATCGAGCTCTTGCGGATCGTCGTGTCGAGATCCGAGTCGATATCAGAGAGCTGACGTTCAAGCCACTTGATGTGCTTTTGGATGCCCTTTTGCACGGGCTTGAGTGCGAAGCCGAGGCGGTTCTTCTCAGCCGTGATCATCTCGATGACTTGGCGCCTGCGAGAGACGAGAGCCTCCAAGGCACGGGCTTCTTCGCTCGGTAGGTCCCGGACCTGGGGCCGGACGCGCTCGGCAAAGAGCGCGAGGCCGCGGGCATCGATGGTGTCCGTCTTCGCGAGCTGGCCCGTGCTCTTCGCAAAGTCACGGCAGTGCCGAGGGTTCGCGATCACGACCTGGATATCCGCGGCTGCGATCGCGGCTGCTGCGGGAAACTCGAAGCCGCCCGTGGCCTCCATCACCACGAGCTCGGGAGCGATCGTCTTCAGTCGACCCACCAACTCCTGAAGCCCTTCCTCGTCGTTGCCCAGCGTCCAGACCTCATCGCTGTCTGAGCGAGCCACATCGACCTGAGCTTTGCCCACATCGATGCCCACGAATACCGGTGGCATTTCCATCTCTCGACTCCATCGCTCGAGGAGATGCGATCGCTCCCTCCCGGCCTTGCGGATGCGGGCTCCAGTGGCCCTGACAACTGTTCGAGATCCCGCGATCGCGGCACAGATACGGCGCCCCAGCTAACGTACGGCCTAATTGAGCCTATGTGACAACGGGCTGCCGCATCCTATTGTGTATCTGAATCTACGGATTCTTCGACATACAATGTGAAGAGGGGATCCATGGTGCTCGAGTGTGGCTCCGGGATCAGGACGGGGAGGAATATGGGGCGAATTCGTCAGTCAGTGCTCTTGTCCGGACTGTTGGTGACTGGCCCATGTCTGTGGCCCGCCACTGTGAAGGCTCAGCCTGAGGCAGTGGAGGCTGAAGTCGTCGCTGCGGTCTTGCTCGACTTCGTGTCGGAGGCGACGCACCTGTTTCCGGATCGACAGTTGGTGCTGGTGCGAGATCAGCACACAGGATTCCATACAAGAAGTAGCATACTCCCAGAAGGCCTTTCGAGTGTCGAGGGGGATTGGTCAGAGGAGATGTTGAGTTATCTCGGAGCGTTGGTTCCCGGACTAGAGGTATGTGAGGCGAGGGATCGCGTCTGCACTCCGTTGCGGGACCAGGGTTGGGTTGAGGTCTCGGTATCCCCGATCTCCTTCTCGCCGGGAGAAGCACGATTGATTGTGAAGGAGATTTGGCTGGACCATGATGGCAGAGGGATCGGTGGCACCCAGGCGTTGCGGCTAAGGCAGGCCGAAGGCGGATGGGGCATTGTGGAACGGGAATTCTTGGGGATCCTCTGATATATCGGATGGGTGCGGTGCCGAGGTGGTCCGGATACCGAAGTAGGCCCTTCACATAACAAAGCGGTTGCCGCCTACGCGGTCCGGGGCCGCTCCGGAATAGCCGGCGCAATCAGGCTGAGCCGTCACACGAATGTGGTCGTTCTGATTAGACGTGAATGTGGAATTGAAAGCGGCAGTCGGTTCGGAAACCGCTCGACGTTATAGGACATCAGCAGATCTCACACGAACAGAGGGCCTTCGGAATGCATGGACTACGGTGTGCCATTTTGTGTGGCACGGTCTTGTTCGCGACGGGTTGCGCTTCAGATAACCGGGAGGTGAACGAACTCACGGCGCGCATCGACTCCATTGTGCAGGAGAAGTTCGAGGCCGGTGAGTTTCACGGCGGGCTGCTTGTGGCTCGTGGAGAACAAGTCCTATACCGCGGCGCCGTCGGGATGGCGGATCGGGCGCGGAGTATTCCCAATACGCCCGAGACGCTCTACCCGCTCCAGTCCATCACGAAGTCCTTTACGGCGATCATCATCCTTCAGTTGGTCGAAGAGGGACTACTGGATCTCTCTGGAACACTGGACCAGTACTTCCCCGACTATGGGGGACCGGAGGCCGACAGGATCACCCTACATCATCTGCTGTCGCACACCTCTGGCGTACCGGATCGCTTGGTTTCTATCCCGGGGTACTGGGAGGAACTGCCGGACTTTTCGAGAGACAGTTTGTTCTCGCTGATCGCTGCGATGCCCCTGGAGTTTGAGCCGGGGTCGGCATTCGCGTATACCAACACCGGCTTCGTCTTGCTCGCCACGATTGCCGAGGGGCTGACGGGACAGAGCTATGCCGAACTATTGCAGGAGCGGATCTTCGATCCCCTGGAGATGCGCGATTCGCGGTGGATAGGCTCCGAGGTGGGTGAGGGGATCGCGATTCAGTACAGCGGCGAGAGCGCTGTTCCCCAGGAGACGATCTACGAGGGCGAGGCAGGAATCGTGAGTACGTTGGACGACATGCATCGGTTCGCTCTGGCGCTCGGCTCGACTGAACTGCTTTCGGCCGAGATGTGGGACCTCGCGTTTGCGGCCCACGCCCTGCCTGAAGATGCGGCCCGCTTCCATCCAGCCCATGCCAACCCCTATGGCTATGGGTTCGGTATCGGAAAAGTGGGCGATACGGATCCACCGACCCGAGTCGTGATGCATGGTGGTGCGGGCTTGGGGGGAACGTCGATGATGCAGCGCGTGATTGATGGCGAAGGTGTGCTGTTGCTCTGGAATAACGTTGCCGGCCCAAGACCATTCCTGCCCGAGGTTCTGGAAGTCCTGGTGAACGGTGGTGGAGGTGAGTGAGACGGCGCGACCGACCGCTGACGTCCTATGTCAAGTTGCGCCTACGGCTCGGGCCGCTATGGGCCTCCGTGGTCCCAATCGGCACGACCATGGTGCGCTGGGATACCGGCGAGTAAGCTTCGGACTAGGCGTGAGCCTGGGTCCGGGGGCGGACGCCGATTCGGGACCCGCGAAAACGGTTGTGTGCGAGCGCTCATAGGCGGGGCCGGTGGCGGCCAAAGGCGTCGCGTATCGGCTTTCGTGGCACGCGGGTCATTGGAGCGGGAGAGTGATGTCGGACTGTACCATATTGCCGGGCGCCGGATGTGGGGTGATCGGGGTCGTGCTCTTCGTGCGGCTTCTGATCCTTCAGCGTCGACTACGGCCCTATGTCGTCACCGGTCTGCGGGGCCAGTGGGGGATCAGCCTCTATGATTCACTCAGCCCGAAGTGGTTCTCTCCGGACCCGGTCGAACTCAGGGATGCTGCCGCTCTGACGCGGGCCGGGTTGTTTGCTATGCCGGTCGTTGCGTTCGTTGTTGTCGTCGCGTCCGACCTGCTGTGTGGCTAGGTATGGCTGAGGGTTGCGCTCCTGTGCATGGTGTTCCGTGCCCGTCCGCCCTGGGTGGAAGCGCCATCACATATCAGGCTGGGTCTCTGCTCGCGCCCCCGAGCGGGGCGCGCCGTGAGCTTTCTTGGAGGGAGCGGGCGTCAGGGACCGCGGAAACGTTATCGGGACCTGGGCTTCAGGTTGAGCGGCCGTCTAGAATGAGGTGAGATGCGGTGCGAATAGCGCCGCTGAATCGTCCGATGTCGTGGTTTGGAAGGAAGAAGAAGGATGAGGGTTTGTATCGTGGGAGCCTCGGGAAAACTCGGCCAGTACATGGTTCAACATGCCCTGGACTGCCACTACGAGGTCATCGGCGTTTGCCGGGAACAGAGCGTGCCAAAGCTCGATCGGTTCAAGGGGCGTATCTCTGTAGTTCCGGGACCTACAAATGACCGGAACGTCATCAAGAAGGCGGTCGAGGGATGTGACGGGGTCCTCACCGTACTCGTTCCTTGGGGAGTTCAGCAGTACTCGTCCGGCACGGCTCAAGCCGTCTTGGACTACGCGCCGCCAAGCGCACGCTTGGTGTTCTCATGCGGTTGGCACATTTCTCGGGACGGTAGGGACGTTTACCCTAGAACGTTCAAGCTGACGGTGGGCATCTTCGCCTGGATCGCCAGGGTCCTTCGTTTCGCACAGCTCGATGATCAGGTGGAGGCATGTCGTCGGATCTTCGCCAGCGGAGCCCGTTGGACGGTCGTGCGCGGTAGCGAGCTCGAGGAGGGGCCCAGCCAAGGCCTTCCGGTCTGGAGTCACCATGTCGGCGACCCGATCCTGGCAAGCAACCTCACACGCCGAACCGACTTCGCATTGTTCATGGTCGCCGCCCTTGAGAATGACGCACTCATCCACGAGGCGCCGGCGATCGTTGGCCGTCAGGCTCCTTCAGCGACCGTCCACCACGAGGGCTCGAAATGACCGATATCGCTTCGATCCGTCGGCTCGCACGAGCGACGGGGCTCATCTATGTGGTTCTCATCGTCTTCGGCATGTTCGCGCCCATCGTTCTCGAGACCCTTCTGGTGCCGGGAGACGCTGCGGCCACGGCCGGGAGCGTCCTGGGTTCAATGACGCTCTTCCGAATCAGCCTGCTCGGCTGGATCGTGATCGTGGTGGCTGATGTTGTCTTGTCCGTCATCCTTTATCTGCTGTTCGAGACTGCCAGCCGCACCCTTTCAATGGTATCGGCTGCTTTCCGAGCGGTGTACACGACCCTCCTGGCGGCCTTCTTGGTTCGTCTCTTCAGCGGCTACTCGCTGTTGGCTGGTTCGTCCCTGGGGACTGCCGAGGCTCATGACCTGGCATTGCGTGACTTCGAGACCTTCAGCGCCGGCTTTTTGAACCGCCCCGGGTTTACCGGAGACTGTTTGACTTGAGTCACGAGCCCACGGGTTGGGTCGCGTGACGTGAATGATACTGCTCTTCGAACTCCTTC
>JAOUPR010000108.1 GCA_029879725.1 Gemmatimonadota bacterium
TCACGGAAGCGACGGAGCTCTGCAACGTGGTGGCCGTGCTCCCCGGCCGGAGCGACCGCCGCGTCTACGTGAGCGGGCACTACGACACCGTGGCCCGCCGCGGGGACGGGACGTTCGACTGGTCGCGGTGGGACAACCCGGCCCCCGGCGCCAACGACGACGGGAGCGGGACGGTGCTCACCATGGAGGTGGCGCGCGTCCTGGCCCAGAGCGGCTTGGAGTTCGACGCCACCCTGGTGTTCGTCGCCTTCGTGGCCGAGGAGGAGGGGCTGGTGGGCGCCTCCCTCCACGCCTCTCGGGCGGCGCGCGAGGGTTGGCGCATCGACGCCGTCTTCAACAACGACATCATCGGGAACTCGCGGGGCGGCAACGGGATCCTCGACAGCCACACCGTGCGCGTGTTCTCCGAGGACCCCATGGACTCTCCGTCGCGGCAGCTGGCCCGTTTCATCCGCCGCCAGGCGGCGGCGTACGCCCCCACCCAGAAGGTCCGCCTCATCGCCCGCGAAGACCGCTTCGGGCGCGGAGGAGACCACACCGCCTTCAACCGTCAGGGCTTCGCCGGCGTCCGCTTCAGCGAGGCCCGGGAGAACTATTCGCGGCAGCACACCGCCGACGACACCATGGAAGGGGTGGACTTCGCCTACCTGGCCAGGAACGCGCAGGTGAACGCCGGCGCGGTGGCCACCCTGGCCATGGCACCCGCGGCCCCGGAGGTCCAGGGGCGGCAGGGGCCCATGCTGGGGAGGGGTGAGTCAGGGTACGACGCCGCGCTGCGCTGGGAGCCCTCCCCGGGCGCGGTGGCCTACCGGGTGGTGTGGCGCGAAGCGTGGATCCCCGACTGGGAGTTCGAGCGGCACGTGGAGGGGGCCACGCAGCTGACCCTTGAGAATCTCTCCATCGACGACTACGTCTTCGGCGTGGCGGCGGTGGACGCCGATGGACACGAGAGCCTGGTGGCCGCGTACGTCCGGCCTCCCCGCCCCCGCGCCGACGTGCGTCAATCCGGACGATGACCGCGCATCGGCACCCGACACCCGAACCGGAGCAGATCATGCCGAAACCGGCATCCCTCCTCGTCGTCCTCGCGGTGCTGGCCACCACGGGAACGCCCACCTCCGCCCAGGAGGAGCACCTCGACATCCTCAGGGACAAGTTCCAGTCCGGACTGGAGGAGATCGCGTGGGGGCACGAGGGCGTGGCCGGTATCCACGTCATCGACCTCACCACCGGAGAGCACTTCGGCGCCTGGGACGACATGATCTTCCCGCAGGCCAGCGCCATCAAGGTCCCCATCCTCCTGGAGCTGTTCCGCCGCGCCGAGGAGGATCCGTCCATCCTCACGCGCCGGGTGGAGCTGACCGACGAAGTCCGCACGGGAGGGAGCGGCGTGCTCCAACTCCTCACCGACGGCGGCTCGGCGCTCTCCCTGGAGGACTACGCCGTCTACATGGTCGTGTACTCCGACAACACGGCGACCAACGTCCTCATCGACGCCCTGGGGATGGACGCCGTCAACCGTCTGTCGGCCTCCCTGGGAGCGCCCGACACCAAGCTCCAGCGCAAGATGATCCGGCCGGAGGAGTCGGCGCGGGGGAACGAAAACCTCTCGACCCCCCGGGACGCCGCCACGATCATGGCGCGCATCGCCTCGTGCGACCTCCCCATGAGCGCCGAGCGCTGCGCCCGGGTCAGGGAGATCCTGGAGATCTACAAGGGCGGACCCGTCCGTACGCCGGTGCCGGCCGAGATCCCCATCGCGTTCAAGCCTGGCGGGATCACCGGCGTGGCCACCGTGTGGGCGCTGGTGGACGTCCCCGACCGCCCCTACGTCCTGTCGGTCATGTCCAACTACGGCGGCAACGGAGGAGCCACCATCGAGGCGGCATCGGAGCTGGCCTACCGATACTTCTCCCGCCTCAGCGGGATCACCCACTACGGGACCCGCGTTCCCCTGGACGTGAAGCGGGAGGTACACCGATGACGCTCAGGCGAGCCCGCACGCTCACGGGAATCTACTTCACCGCCATGACCGTGGCCGTGATGTGGCCGGGGATGGTCTCCGTGGCGCGCATCGAGCCCTATGTGCTCGGCCTCCCCTTCGGATTCTTCTGGAACGGGGCGTGGATCGCCGTGGCGGTGGGCGTCCTGTACGGGCTGGATCGGGTGGAACGCCGGTACCGCACGCCGTCCGCTCCCGACTCCATGGGCGGCGGTGACGGAGACGCGACGTGATGGAGCGCTGGGTCGTGGTCACCGGAATCATCGCGGTCTATCTGGTCGTGACGCTGGCCATCGGCCTCCTGGCCGGGCGCCGCGCCACCGACTCGGTGGCCGGCTTCGTGGCCGGGGACCGGAGCTTCGGGCTCCTGGTCATGTACTTCGTCACGGGCGCCACGGTGTTCAGCTCCTTCGCCTTCCTGGGAGGCCCGGGGTGGGCGTACTCGCGGGGCGCGGCGGCCTTCTACATCCTGGCCTACGGCGTGTTGGGGATGACCCCCTTCTACTGGATGGGGCCGCGCATCGCCCACCTGGGCCGCAGGTTCGGATACGTGACGCAGGCACAGCTCCTGGTGGGGAGGTTCCCCTCCCGCGGGTTGTCGGGCCTGGTGGCGATTCTCAGCCTGGTGGCCTTCGTGCCCTACGTGACCATCCAGATGAAGGGCGCGGGAATCGTCATCGAGGCGGTGACCGACGGCCACGTGCCCCTCTGGCTGGGCGCGCTGGTGGCCTATGGGATCGTCATCGTGTACGTCCTGGCGAGCGGCGTCATGGCCGTGGGTTGGACGAACACGTTCCAGGGGATCTTCATGGTGACCATCGCCTGGACCCTGGGGCTCTACCTCCCCTACAAGCTCTACGGCGGGGTGGGTCCCATGTTCGAGAAGATCGCGGCGGTGCGGCCCGAGTTGCTGGTCCCGCCGGGGCTGGACTCGGCGGGGAACGCGTGGCCGTGGGGCTCGTACACGACCTTCATCCTGGTGAGCGCGGTGGGGCTCATGATGTGGCCCCACCTGTTCATGAAGGCGTTCGCGGCCAAGGACGACGACACGCTGCGGCGTACCGTGATCCTCTTCCCCACCTTCCAGCTCTTCCTCATCCCCGTCTTCCTCATCGGGTTCAGCGGCGTCCTCTTCCCGGAGGTGCCGCCGGATCCGGACTTCATCCTCCCCTTCATGATCCTGCGGACGGATCTCCCGGCCCTCGTGGTGGGACTCTTCTGCGCCGGGGCCCTGTCCGCCTCCATGTCCACCGGCGACGCGCTCCTCCACGCGGCGGCCTCCGTCGTGGTCGAGGACGGCGTCACGCCCTTCAAGGCGCTGAGCGACGGACACCAGCAGTTCCTCATGCGGGGAGTGGTCCTCGCCGTGGGCGGCGTGGCCTACTGGGCGGCCGTGGGCGGCGGCTCCAGCCTGGTGGCTCTGCTCGCCACCGCGTACGGGATCATCGCGCAGCTCGCGCCGCCCATCGTGGCGGCGCTGTACTGGAAGCGCGCGACCACGGCGGGCGTGATCAGCGGGCTCCTGGCGGGGTGGATCACCGCCGGGCTCTTCTACTACGAGGTGGTGGCCCGGCCCCTGGGGATGCACGAAGGGATCCTGGGCCTCCTCGTCCACGTGCCGGTGCTCGTCCTGGTGAGTCTCGCGACCCGGCCGCAGGAGAAGGCACACCTGGACCGCTGGTTCGCTTCATGACCGACCCGGCGGGAGGCGAGCGTCGCCTCGACGGTTTGAGGAAACGGATCCTGGAGGTCGATCGGGAATTGGTCCGGCTGGTGGGAGAACGCCGGAATCTCGTGCTCGAGGTAGGCCGCGTGAAGGAATCGTTGGGCCTTCCCGTGCTCGATCCGCCCCAGGAAGCCCGCGTGGTCCGGCGGGCCGCGGAGATGGCGAGAGAGGCGGGCGTGGACGAGGAACTGGTGCGGGACGTGGTGTGGCGGATCATGGCGGCGGCGCGCGCCGTGCAGGAGGGCCGCTCTTCGTGGGGTCCTCCCCTCCCGCCCCCGGCGGAGGGAGAATCCTGAACCGGAGATGAAGAGGGGCGCCACGGTGATTCCGCGACGCCCCCCTCCACCGGCCCTCAGTCCGCGTTGCGAACCCCGCGGCGCCTGCGGATCTCATCGATGGACGCCACCACCAGAGACGCCGTTCGGGGGGGCACCCGCACCGCGTACGTCTCCCCGGGAGGCGTGACGTCTCGCATGAGGTGGGGATTCAGGTCCCGGATGACGTCGTGGGGCACTCCCAGTGCCAGGGCGATGCGCCTCAACGACGTGCTCCCCGGCACGAAGACGGTCTCGTACTGGTAGGGCGCCGCCGCGGAAGCCTCGAACCCGAACGACTCCGGATCGCTCCCCAGCACCATGGCCGCCACCAGACGCGGCACGTACTCCCGGGTTTCGCGGGGGAGGTGCTGGATGACGTCCCAGTAGATCTCCTCCTCACCGCGGCGGCCGTCGGCGTACCGGTTCAGGACGTGGTCCACGCGCCCGGGACCCGCATTGTACGCGGCCGCGGCCAGGTACCACGACCGGTAATGGTCGTGGAGCCACTGGAGGTAGTCCAACGCCGCGTCGGTGGCGCGAACCGGGTCCTGCCGCTCGTCCACCCACTCGTCCACCCGGAGACCGTACTGCAAGGCGGTGGGGCTCATGAACTGCCATACGCCTACCGCGCTGGCCCGGGACACGGCACGAGGATGCAGGCCCGATTCCATCATCGCGAGGAAGACGAGGTCCTCCGGCATCCCCCGGCGGCGAAGCCGATCGACGATGAGGCCGGAAAAGATCCCCTGGCGGTCCAGGATGCGCTGGAACTCGGCGCGCTGGACCGTCTGGAAGCGCCCGATCCATTTCTCCACGCGCTCGTTCATCTGCACGGGGAGTTGGGGCGCGAGGCTCACCGGAATGAGACCTTCTCCGTAGGGCAGGCCGTCCGCTCCGTCGTCGGCAACGTCCGGACGACTCGCGGCGACGAGCACCATGAGAAGCCCAACGGCGGGCAGCGCCATCCTCTTGAACGGAGAGCCCAACTCGGGGCTCCTTCCACCTGTCCCGGCTGGCGGGGACGATCTATGATCACGGGCGCGGAGCCCGCGGAGGTCGATGTGATCCATCGAGCACCTCCCTTCGTTTACCCCTCCTACGGATACACCTCGCCTCAGGGTTCTCCTGCGGGTTGGGATATTCCCTAGGTTGGGGTAGGGGGGACGGGAGGCCTGGTGAAGCTCACCGTGGCCCCTGGTCCTTCAAGGGCCACCTCCCTGGTTTGCCGAAGGTCACGAAGTGATACCGTGAACGCTACGGCCTGGTTCCTGAGTTACCTCTTCCGTGGTGGCGTCCCGTCACACGCACTCTCCATGCGACGGAACCCCGGGATCAGCCTTGGAACCCTATTCGGCGGGCAGAACCGAAACGACCTTCCGCCCGCGACTCCGCTCGAAAGTCACCACACCGTCCACGAGCGAGAACAGCGTATCGTCTCTTCCCCGGCCCACGTTCCGGCCGGGATGGAGAGGAGTACCCCTCTGGCGGACGATGATACCACCAGCTCTCACTGATTGTCCGCCGAAAAGCTTGACGCCCAACCGCTGGGGGTTGCTGTCCCGACCATTGCGGCTGGAGCCGACGCCCTTCTTGTGTGCCATGGGTATACTCCCCTAACAGATATTGCGAGATCCGCCGAGTGCGCCTACGCGAGCGCGACTTCGTCGATCCTGATCTCCGTAAATCCCTGCCGGTGGCCCTGCTTCCTTCTGTAACCCTTCCGGCGCTTCCGCTTGAAGACGATCACCTTCTTGTCGCGGCCGTGGCGAAGAACCTCGGCCTTGATCGTGGCGCCGTCCACCCTGGGGGTTCCCGTCACCACCTTGTCCTCGCCGTCGCCGGCCAGGAGAATCTGGTCGAAGGTAACCACCTCACCAGGCTCTGCCGCGAGGCTGGGGACGCGGATGCGCGAACCGGGTTCCGCCCGGAACTGCTTGCCACCTGTTTCGAATACCGCGTACATACTGAGTTCCCGATCGAGTTCGGCCTAACGTGTACAGCCTGTAATTTTCGCAAACCCGGCCACTTCGGTCAAGGTACCCGAGGTGGACACGGAACGATTGTCAGTTCACCACGTACTTGTCGGTCACATCCGTCTGCGCGGGTCCACTGAGAAGACGGAACTCGTCCTGCCTCATCAGAGGATCATCCATCAGGTCCAGTTCCAGTTTCGTCCGCTTGCTCAATTTCTTGAGCAGATCGGGCTCGACCTCGCGGACCTGTAGCGCCACTTCGGGATGAACCCGCACCAGGATCTTCTTTTCACCCTCGGCCGAGCCGGCCCGCTTCACGCTGCGCTCGATGCGGCGGATGACGGTGGCGGGCGTATACAAACGTCCGCTCCCCCCACACGACGTGCACATCTCCGTGAGGGAGTGGAAGAGCGACGGACGCACCCGCTGCCGGGTCATCTCCACCAATCCCAGACTGGACACCTCGAACACCTTGGTGCGTGCCCGGTCACGGCCCAGATGGCTGCGGAGCTCGTGAACCACCCGGTCCCGGTTCTCCTGGGAGTTCATGTCGATGAAGTCCACCACGATGATCCCGCCCACGTCGCGCAGCCGGACGTGCTTGGCGATCTCCCGGGCCGCGTCCAGGTTCGTGCGGAGAATGGTCTCCTCCGGGTCCTTCTTGCCCTTTCCGGTGAAGCGGCCCGTGTTCACGTCGATGGACACGAGGGCCTCCGTGGGCTCGATGATGACGTACCCGCCGGACTTGAGCCCCACCTTGCGGCTGAAGGCCTGCTGGATGTCTTCCTCGATTCCGTACTTGTCGAACAGCGGCACCGGTTCGTCGTAGAAGTGGACACGGTCCATGAGGTCCGGATCCACGCTCTTCACGTACTGGACGATCTCGTTGTAGATGACCTTGGAGTCGATCCGGAGCGCGTCGAACTTGTCACTGAACAGGTCGCGGATCACTCCACTGATCAGCTTGGCCTCTCCGTGGACCAGGGTCGGCGCCTTCTGCGAGTTCGCCCGCCTCTGCACCTTCTTCCACATGGCGTGGAGACGCTTGAACTCCTTCTCCAGACGCTCCGGCGTGACCTCTTCCCCCACGGTCCGGACGATCATCCCGCCGCTGTCGCCGGGGAGGATGGCCTTGGCCATCTTGCGGAGCTTCGCCCGCTGGTCCCGCCCGTCGATCTTCCGGCTCACGCCGACGTGGGACGAGTAGGGCATGTACACCAGGAAGCGCCCGGGAAGCGAGACCTGCGCCGTGAGGCGGGGGCCCTTGGTGCTGATGGGCTCCTTGGTGACCTGGACCAGGAGTTCCTGGCCCTTCTTCAGGTGATCCTGGATGGGGGGGTACTTCTTGCTCTTCCGCCTCCCCCGCCCTCCCCCGTTGCCGTTCCCGTCCTCGTCGTCCAACTCCTCGTCGTCGAGGTTCAGGTCCGACACGTGCAGGAATCCGGCCTTGTCGGTGCCGATGTCCACGAAGGCGGCCTGGATGCCGGGGAGAACCGCCTCGACCCGGCCCAGGTAGATGTCGCCGACCAGACGACCCTGGTCCGGTCGGTCGAACATGATTTCAACGAGCTGTTCTTCTTCGAGAAGCGCCACCCACGATTCCTCGGGTGTGGCGCTCACAAGGATTTCTCTCCTCAAGTGCTTGTACTCCGGTTTTCGCCGGACCCGCAGCCCTCCAGCCTCACACCGAACGCCTCCCGGACCCGCTCGGGATCCTGTCGATCCTGGCGGCGGGTCACGGCGACCGCACGGTGGGAGGTCTCACGGAGCGTGGTGAGGTCGGCGAAGCGGGGCATCTCGCTGCCCCCCGACGCCGGCCACCTCCACAGCGGACCGACCCGTGTATTGTATGTCCCCCCGGGATCACGCGTCCCGGAAAGGGGGTGAATCCATCTCAACGCCCTCGACCAATTCCGCCATCAGATGACGCGCAATGACCATGCGTTGGATCTCGTTCGTGCCTTCTCCGATCTCGCAGATCTTCGCGTCGCGCATCATCCGCTCGACCGGAAATTCGTTGGTATAGCCCACGCCGCCCATCAACTGGATGGCGTCCATCGTCGCATCCATGGCGAGTTCGGAACAGAAGAGCTTCGCCATGGCCGCCTCTCTGGAAAAGGACACCCCGGCATCCATGAGTGTTGCCGCATGGTACGTGAGGTGCCTCCCGGCCTGTATCCGTGTGGCCATGTCGGCGAGGCGGAACTGGACCTGCTGGAACGACCAGACGCTCCTCCCGAACTGCTCCCGATCCCGAACGAACCGGATCGCCGTGTCGAACGCTCCCTCCGCCAGTCCCACGGAAAGAGCCGCGACTCCGATCCTTCCCGCGTCCAGCGTCTTCATGAAATTGATGAACCCGGCGCCCTCTTCACCCAGGAGATGACCCTCCGGCACGAACGCGTCGTCCAGGAGGAGCTCCCGGGTGTCCGAGGCACGCCAACCCATCTTGTCTTCCTTCTTCCCGGAACGGACCCCCTCGATGAAGGGAAGATCATCCCGATGTCCCACACCTACCCTTCGGGCCTCTTCCGGGTCCACCGTGGGCTTGCAGACCACGAAGCTGGAGATCCCGCGGGCGCCCCGTTCCGGGTCCGTCACCGCCGTGACCGTGAAGATCTCGCCGACCCCGGCGTGGGTGATGAAGATCTTGGAGCCCTCGAGCCGGTATCCCCCGTCCTCCCGGACCGCACGGGTCCGGGTGCCCCCCGAGTCGGAGCCCGCTCCGGGCTCGGTGAGGCCGAACCCCCCCAGGACGGATCCCGAGGCGAGGGGAGGGACGAAACGCTCCTTCTGCTCGGGGGTTCCGAAGGACAGGATGGGTGAGGTGCCCAGCGTGGTATGGGCGGACACGGTGATCGCGTGGCTGGCGTCCACCTTGGCCAGCTCCTCCACGGTCAGGATGTAGCTCAGATAGTCCCGGCCCAGCCCGCCCAACTCCTCGGGGACGGGGACGCCCAGGTATCCACGGTCCGCCATCCGCTTCACGTTGTCCCAGGGGAAGCGTGACTCCTCGTCCAACTCCCGGGCCACCGGCGCGATGAACTCCTCCGCGAAGTCCCGTACCTGGTCGCGAAAGGCGATGTGATCCGGGGTCAGGTAGGGTCGCATGGAGACGCACCGATGAAATGGTCAGGGTGGCGGCAGCCCGCACCGGTCACAGGACCCGCAGTGGGGATCCGCCACCTCCCCGAAGTACGCCAGGAGGGTCCGGCGGCGGCACCGCCGCGTTCCACCGTAGCGCTGAACGGCGGCGAGCTTGTCGAGTGAGGTCCGGCGCAGCCGGTCGGCCACAGGGAAGGAAGCCGTAGTTCGAACTCCCACCCGGATGGATAGAAACCCTCCAGGCGGGTGGGGGGTTCCCTCGGGAATCGGATCGAGGACGCGCACACCGTCGATGCGGGCCAGGGCGGCCAGGAGTGCCAGGAGGCTCTCGTCGGACCGGGAGGCACCCCGCACCTCCCCCAGGACGTCCGCACGGGCCAGGGCGACGCCGCCTTCATCGCGCCGGCGGGTCAGAGCCCGGTGGAACCTCCTCAACAGCCGGCGCGGTGGGTGGGTGGAGTCGATGAACCGCCGCGACACCGTGTCGTCCCCCCCTCCTCGGAAGGCGACGCACCAGGCGTCCCCCCCGTCCCGCCCGGCTCGGCCCGCCTCCTGGTAGTAGGCCTCCAGGGTGCCCGGGAGTTGCACGTGGATCACCGTACGCACGTCGGACTTGTCGATCCCCATCCCGAAGGCGTTGGTGGCCACCACCACCCGGCAGTCTCCGGACATGAAGCGCTCCTGCACGCGGGTGCGCTCCGCCGCCGGGAGCCCAGCGTGATACGCCTCCGTCGTCACGCCGTACCCGGCCAGGAGGTCCCGCACGCCGTCCACGTCACGCCGTGTGGGCGCGTACACGATGGTGGTGCCCCGCCGGCGGCGGAGGATCCGATAGGTACTCGCCACCCGGTCGTGCAACGACCCACCCGGCACGACCGCCCAGCGGAGGTTGGGGCGGTCGAAGGACCGCACGACCGTGACCGGATCACGCAGCCGGAGGCTCTCCGCCACGTCGGCGCGGACCCGTGGGGTCGCCGTGGCCGTGAGTGCCATCATCGGAACCGGAAACCGCTCCCGGAGGATGCCGATCCGCCGGTACGAGGGACGGAAGTCGTGCCCCCAGTCGGAGATGCAGTGCGCCTCGTCCACCGCGATGAGATCCACGGGCGCCCCGGCGAGCGCCGCCGCGAAGGAGTCCAGCTCCAGACGTTCGGGAGCGATGAAGAGGAGGTCGAGGCGACCCGCTCGGGCGGCCTCCAGGGTGGCCGCCTTGACCGGCGAGGCCTGCGCCGCGCTCATGAAGTCCGCCCGGAGCCCCGCCTCCCGGGCCCGCCCCACCTGGTCCTCCATGAGGGACACCAGGGGCGTGACCACCAGGGTCAGCCCGGGGAGGAGGTGGGCGGGGACCTGGTAGCAGACGCTCTTCCCTCCCCCGGTGGGGAGGATCCCCAGGGCGTCCCTCCCCCGCAACACCGCCCGCACCAGATCCTCCTGGCCGGG
>JAOUPR010000164.1 GCA_029879725.1 Gemmatimonadota bacterium
CCGTCCCAGACGGATGAGAGCCCTCTCGATGGCGTCGGCGGCTTCCATCCCGAAGAGCCGCACCCCAGTGGAGGACTGGTCGTTGCGCGAGCGACCCGTGTGGAGCTTTCCGGCGACGGTACCCACTTCCTCGCGGAGCATCCGTTCCACCACGGAGTGGATGTCCTCCTCGGTGGCCTCGGCGAATCCCTCCGACTCGATGCGGCGCGAAACCGCGTCGAGTCCCGTGACCAACGTGGCCGCCTCGTCCTCGGTCAGGATCCCTGCACCGGACAGCGCCCGGGCCCACGCCTTGCTACCGGTGACGTCCTGGCGCCAGAGCCGCTGATCCACGTGGAGGGAGAGGTTCAGCGGAACCATCTCGGGAGCCATCCCCTCCTCGAACCGTCCACCCCAGAGTCCCTTGGCCGGAGACATCCCGGAACCGGGACTCGAATCAGTCGTCATGAATGGGAACTCCGGCGCCGGAGACCTCGGCATGGGGGCCGAATAAGAGTCGGGCCGGGGGTCGGTAGACCAACGCTTCCCGCCAAAGCGTGGGGGGACTGAGCCCCGAACTACGACCCCCGGACCCGGGAATCCTCATCTGGTGAGCGCAGAGCGCAGGGCTCTCTCTTCACCGTGTGTCGGATAAATATGCGACACAAATGCATCATGTCAATGTACCGCGCCGTTCGGACCGTTCCTCCGAGGTGGCTGTATGGTCAAGCTAAGAGCACCTCTCGGGGTGCGCAATCGGTGCCGTCCGACACCCGATGCGGCACTCGCTTACACGAGTCGGTCCCGGATCACGTCGGGAACGTCGCACGTTCCGGTGCACGGCTCCCTCGGCTCACATCCAGATGATCGGCACGGGCATCGAGAAACTTAACAAGGTGCCGGACCGGGCCCGTGAAGCCGCTTCCCCTGCCCCCCCACTCTACGCCGCAGAGGTGTCCACGGACAGCAGCGCGTCCAGGAAGGTCTCGAGGGCGATGTCCACTTCCTCCTCGGTGACGTTCAGAGGAGGAAGGAAGCGCACGACGTCGGGGCCGGCCCCGACGAGAAGCAATCCCCGTTCACGCGCGGCGGACACCACGGACGCCACCGGGCCGGCGAGGGCCAGGCCCCGGATGAGGCCACGTCCCCGTACGCCCGTCACCTGGGGATGCTCACCTGCAATGCGTTGCAGGCCGGCGTCGAGATAGGCGGTGCGTGCCCGAACCGTCTCGAGGAAGCCGGGCCCGGTGATGGTCCGGAGCACCGCGAGGGCCACGGTGGACACGAGCGGACCGCCGCCGAAGGTGGTGCCATGATCCCCGGGATGCAGCGTCTCCGCGATGTGGGGCGCCACGACCACGGCACCCATGGGGAAACCTCCGCCCAACGGCTTGGCGAGGGTCAGGATGTCGGGGGTCACCCCGGCCTCCTGGAACGCGAACAGGTGTCCCGTCCGCCCCAGCCCGCACTGGATCTCATCGAAGATGAGCGCAGCGCCGATCTCGTCGCAGAACGCGCGGAGCTGGGAGAGGAAGCTCGCCGAGACGGAACGGATCCCGCCCTCCCCCTGGATCGGCTCGATGATCACCGCGGCGGTGTGTTCGGACACGACCGAACGCACCGACTCGATGTCCTCCAACTCGGCGAAGCGCACTCCGGGCATGAGGGGGAGGAACGGCTCCTGATACGAAGGACGATCGGTGGCCGCCAGGGTACCGAAGAGACGCCCGTGGAAGGCGCCGCGGAACGCCACGAACTCGTGCCGTCCCGACCCACCCGTGGTACCCGCCCAGCGGCGGGCGAACTTGAATGCCGCTTCGTTCGCCTCCGCTCCGGAATTGCAGAAGAAGACCGACCCGGGGAAGGAATGGGAGACCAGCGCCTCGGCGAGTTCCTCGCCGGGGCCCGTGCGGAAGAGGTTGGAGGTGTGGATGAGGCCGGAGTCCAGGGCCTCCCGCACCGCTTCGGTCACCACGGGAGACCCGTGCCCCAGGGCGTTGACCGCGATTCCCATGGTGAAATCCAGGTAACGGCGCCCCTGGTCGTCCCACAACCAAGCACCCTCACCCTTCACGATCCGGAAATCCGGCTGCTTGTAGACCCCGAGAAGGGCCCCGGCCGCCTCCGCCGTTACCGCCATGTCGCCTCCAGAGAAACGTCCTGTGGGGAATTCCGTGTCCCGCGCCGATTCGACGCCGGGGCTCATCGCCGACCGATGCCGCTACTCCTGGCCCTTCACCCGCGCAGACCCCGGGTGGGGTCGAAACCCATCATCAGATTCATGTTCTGCACCGCCTGACCCGCAGCGCCCTTACCGAGGTTGTCCAGGGCCACCACGAGGGTCAGGACGGACGGATCCAGCTCCGCGTTCTCCGCCACTCCCAACGCCACACTGTCGGTGCCCACCACGTCGACCAGGGCGGGAACTCCGCTCTCCAGCACCCGAACGGTCGGATTTCCCGCGAAGCGTGCCTTCCATCGCTCCCGGATATCGTGCGCGGTCATCCCGTCTTCCGGCGACAGATAGATCGTCTCCAGGATTCCCCGGGGAACGGGAAGGAGGTGAGGCTGGAACAGGAGGGGAAGCCCCGGGAGCGTGGCCCGCATCTCCTTCAGGTGGCGGTGTACGTTCCCCGTGGCATACGCACGGTAGTCCCCGGCCACCTCGGCGAAGAGGAGTTCACGCTTGGCCGTCCGCCCCGCACCGGTCACACCCGATGCCGCATTGACGATGACCGGCGTTCCGGCCCTCACCACGCCCGCCCCCACCAGGGGGTGTAGCGCCGTGATCACGCCGGTGGGGTAGCACCCGGGGTTGGCCACGAGACGAGCCTCACGGATCGTGTCCGGAG
>JAOUPR010000044.1 GCA_029879725.1 Gemmatimonadota bacterium
ACCACCCGGCCATATCAGACCCGTGATACGGAGCTCCTCCCTGAATCGGGTCACTCGACCTCGACCTGAGGCCATCCGACGGCTCACATCTCCGCGGCACAGGCTACGTGCATATATCACACGCGATGCGTACGCGGCAACACCAACCGATGTCAGCAACCACCGCCGGTCAGGGCACACTCCCATCGAGTTCCGAAGAGTCACCCGAATGGAACCTTCCCTCACTCAAGAACTGGATCACATGTTCCGCCACGTCACGGCGATTCATGATGAACGTGTGCGTTGCGGGGACCACGATGAAATCGGTCGCGCCGGCTACTCGAGCGCGTTCCACCCCGACCTTTCCATCGTCAGGCCCGGGAATCAACCAGGACCCGACGGGACTCACGCTTCGATCTCCGGTGATGATCCCGAGGCTGAAGTCGACCGCCGGCAACTCGCTCCCGATTCCCGTCGAGTCCGTTCCGAGCCGCATCCCTGCGGGACCGATCATCGCCCGGAGGAGCCGAGAGTCCGCAAACGCGTCGACGATCTCGCTTCCCTGGTTTGGTGGACTCAGCATGACCACACGCCCCGAATACGGCTCGACCCTTTGCGCCAGGTACGCCCGCACCAGGATCCCGCCCATGGAGTGGGCGACGAAGTGGATGTCACCCGCGGCCTCGCCGCAACAGGACGCCACCGACGCAGCAAGGCTGTCGACCAGTGCCTCGATGGGCTCGGATGTCGACGGATATTCCACGCGGACGACGCGGTATCCCGCCGACTCGAGCCGACTCCCGAGCATGGCCATGGACGAGCCGCTACGTCCCAGGCCATGGACGACAACCACCGTCCCGGCAGCCGCCGGCGTTGGTGGCTCGGAGCATCCCCACCCATTCAGGACACCCAACAGTACCGCCGGCAGGAACAGGATTCGATGGTTCATTGACTTCACCCCAACGGCTGGCACGTCCTCTGCGATGGCCACCAGGATGCACCCGGTGCGGAACGCGGATCCCCATGTACCACTGTGTCAGCTACGATCGGTTGTCGGCAACACGCGGTCGGAGAGAGGAACACATCTCGCACGACCGACAAGAAGGACGCCATAACAATCGCGCATCACGACCCCGCGGGGTAGAATTTGCGTGTCAACGTCGGCCGACTTCCGGCCATGCGTGTCACTACGGGACATCGAGGCGCTTATGACGAGCACTGCGGTTCGCGAGACCCTGACTGGCCTGGGCGTAGTTCTATCGCTGGTCTTCGTCGCATTTGAGATCCGCGCCAACACCGACGCGGTCCGGGGCGCCACAATTCAGGGGATCGCGGACCAATACCTCGCCATCACGCTTGCAAGCATGGGAACCGCGGAGGTCCGTTCCGGGTGGGCAAAGGCAGCCGCCGGCAGGATGGACGAGCTGACGGTCGATGAAGAAATCGCCCTCAACTGGTACTACAACGGAATACTCCGAATCGCAGAGAACCGGTTCCGGCAAGTCGAACTCAGCATCATAGAACTCGAGGTCGTCTCGGGCGGCGCCCCCGAATTCCGGAGCCCCTTCTTCAAGAGCTATTGGGAATCCCGTCGCTCACTCTACACAGATGATTTCGCGACGCACGTCGACAAATACTTGCTGCCCCTCGCCACGGATTCTGTCTATTCGTTCATTCCACGATCCGTTCGATAGCCGGGAAGCAAGTCCGCACCGGAGCGCTATCCAGCAGCTCCCCATTGTACCGCCGGGCCAGATGTGTGCCGCCCGCAGCACTCCCTCACGTACTCCCGCGTCGGCAGCCGTCGCTGGGCCCGGATTTCCTCAGAAGTACAGGTTCACACTCAGCTCAGAGCGTCTCGTCGTGACTCCATAGCCGGTCCGTGTGACGGTACCGGCGTCGACATGATCGTACGTCCCTTCGATTCCGACGGACCCGGATACGCTCATCCCGGGCACGGGGAACCACTCGACCCCCAAGCCCGTTCCCACGGCCGCCGAGGCAGCCCAGGAATCGACGGCACCCTTCTGGTACACCACCGCGCCGTGGACCTCGAGAAACGGGACGACGTCGCCGAACTCCCTCCGGTACAGACGCACGCTCGGCACCACTCCGAATCCCACCAACGTTTCGGGATCCCTCAGGTCCGTACCACCATACTCTAGCCGACGAAGTCCGAACTGGAAGTCCAGACCACCATTCGTCGTCTCCGACAGGAGCTTGCGGATCCCGAAACTCGACCCGCCACCGTCGGGAAGGCCGAAGGAGATTCCGTAGGATCCGGCGGGCGGGAGCGATCGTTCGGACTGTGCATGACTCTGGGTGGGAATCGCGGCGACCGTCACGGACGCCACGACGACGAGGTAGCGGGATATCATCGTGAGGACTCCTGAAGTGTGAAACGCATGGCTCTTCCCTATTCCTCATGGGCACGCCGCGTGCCACTGCATCCGCAAGGAGTTTCCACCCTCCTCGAGTCCGACGTGTCACTCGGGGGTGACACGTCGAGGATCAAAAGGGACATGGACCTGGCCTCTCGGAATCCCACCACCGCCTGGCGGGACTCGGTCCAGCCGCGCGGGCTACCCGCCCACACGCCGCCGGGACCGCGGACGCCCACGTGCCTCCGTCTCATGCGCGGGTGACCGTTGGGAACGGCGACCGGTCGGTGGTCAGGCCGGCGCGCCGGTCCCGGTCTCCCCACATGCACTGCTGTGCTTCCCTGACGAGCCGGCCGGGCAGTGGCCGTCGAGTCAGGTCACGGAGAGCCGGAGACGCGCTCTCCAGAGCATGGATTCGCCCACCCGGATCGGTGTAGTACGGCGGAATCTCGGCTCGTGGTCGGCGGCCCTCGACCGCGTGCTCTCTATCCACCCTGCTCGAGCAGCGCCAGAGCATCCTCCGCCAGCGTGCGTTGGCTGCGATACAGGAAGGCCCCTGACTCAACCTCCGCGACATGATGTCGGAGGGATCTCTCGAGATCCGGCAGGGCACGAATCGCCGAAGCCGCCTTCGCAACCTCCTCCTTCGAGAGGACTCCGAGCGGGCACTCACCGCGGACAGCGTCATTCGAGCCACTCTGGTCCGATACGCCGCAGCCGCCTCTCACGTGGTCCTGTATGGCCAGGGGTACGATGCCCCGGACGAGGCGCCGATAGTCGTCCGGAAACGCCCACACTTCCTGTCGCTGCGCCAGCTCCGCGTGGTAACGGCTCAACGCAGCCCGAAGGTCGAGGTCTCCGATGAGCTCGAGATTCCCGGTGTTCTGTAGATCGAGATACACCGAGGCGCGCGGCGTGAAGGACCAGCGCTCGGAGGCGAGGAGGGCACCAACCAACGTCTCTTCCTTCCCCGGCTCGTCGCTCCCAAGCCAACGAAGCGTCTCACGGCCGTGGCCCGCTACGACCTGAAAGAACTCGGCCCGGCGCTGTAACGCGTTCGCGTCCTGCGTCAGTTCCGAGTGGAGACGAGTCCGGTACTCTTCGGCCAGCGCGGCGTCCCGACGACCCGACATATACTCTTCCGCGCCCAGGGCCGTGAGAACCCCCAGCACGATGAGCACGAACTCCCCGAATACTCTCTTCTGTCTCTCCACATGGTCTCCCGTCGTGCCGCCACCCGACGTATCGGCACCCGACTCTGCTGCACGGGCCGGATGGCTACCCAGTGCGTCACGCACGCGTCTGATTGATCGGTCGTTTCCGCAGCGATCGCTGGTCAGGCGGTGCTGTTCGACTCGCCACCCGCGGGCTCGGCGAAGATCGGCCGGGGTGTAGTCGACGAGACCAGGTCGTCCAGATACGCGGAGAAATCGTCAGTGAGGTGGTGCCGTCGCATGGCGAGTGCCTCGCGGACACCCGGATAGCCGACTACGTCTGCGATCGCCCGCTCGAAGCCGCGCCAGAATCGGGGGTCCAATGCCCCCTCCTGGTAATGATGGTACGCTGATTCGTAGAGACGGAAGATGCTGCCGATATGGCTGAGGAACTGGACCCGCTCGACCCGATCCAGCGAGTCGAGGCCCTCCAGTGCACGAGACAACAAGCCTGCCCATTCACGATCCTGAGCCTGCGCCCGAAGAGCATTCCCGAGTTCGTGGATGGTCGCCTGTTGGGCAGCCAGCCGGGCTTGACTCGTGTTCTGCCTGATCTGCGCGGCCAGGTACAGCAGCGACGCGACGACGGTCACCGCGCCCACCACCTCCGCAACCGCCGACACGGCATCCCAATTCATCATCTACCTCCTGCTCCTGCCACCACTACCCAACGGTCCGTCGTTGCGTATCAACATGCCATCCGGACACGAAGCGCGCGACCTGTTCGTCCGTCCGCGCCAATCGCAGCTGGATGTCGGGCAGCCCCTCGCCCACCTGACAGCGGATCCTCGAACGCCGACCGTTGGAGGGCCGCGATTCGAGACGGTGGCATGTGAGGACTGCTACGCCCCCGAGCAGGGCAGTGCGCCGGCTGCGGCGTGGTTCCATTGATGACTCCCCTGCTCGACAGGCCGTCTCATCGGTTCACGATTCCACTGCACGGCTGGACGCATATCGCACCCGGGACGCGCGGGCCACTTTGGTCCCTGGCAGGCGCAGAAATGGTGGTTTGGACGGCCGCCATCTCGTCAGTGCCATCGGAACGTGTGGATTATGCGCTCCACCATCCCAGAATGGACCGCGCGGGGCCACGCTTCGAGGCCCCCTTCGACGTAGTACAGTCCCACGACCTTGTCTTCTCGAGCGAGGAAGTACTCGAAGGGCACACAGTCACCGCAGAACCAGACGAGGCGCAGGGCCCGGTTATCGCCCAACCGAACCGTGTCCGGTGGCCAGAGGAACCCAAGGCTGTCCGGATCGAACGGCCCGACGTTCCACTCGGTACGAACGCTGTCGACCCAGGCGTCGACCGACATCCTCGTCGGATTGGCATAGGTGGTGGCGAGCAACAGCCATGCGTTGGACTCGTATCCGTCGGACCTCCTGACCACCGGACCTCGGATTTCCATTCCCGGGCGATCCCAGACCGCCTCCCGACTCGTCGCCAATTCAGCGTCGACGGGTACCCTCAGCGTGAATCCATCGCCCTCATACGTCCTGCTCAGGGCTCCACGCGACGACTCCGCACTCGTGCTGCCGGACGTCGGCCCGCCAACCTGTGTCTCGTCGCGGCGTGGCTCGATCGGCTCCGCGCCGTCTCGTACGATCGAAGGGCCGTCCGACGAATCGAACGACTGCGACTCGTCGTGATCAGGGCTACCACAGGCTGCGGCACCCAGGATCAATACGCTCGCGGTCCATTCCTTTAGAGTCATTCCAGAACTCGCCCGTGGCTGCCCAGCGGCCTTCGATCTGGGTGAACATCATGATAGCACCCGAGGTCTGCGCGCGCGCCGCCCACGGGCGCCGCGACGACTGCGCGTTTACGGGGAGGAGTCCGACAGTAACACAGGGGACGAGGATGCGAAGTCCACTCATGTCTTGCCTCCGCGGGTACGTTCCCTCTCCGGCGGTCCGGGCACGGGTCTCGACTGGCGCCACCCCATGATTCGCGATCCGACTGCACGCCCCAGATGCAAACCGCGCGTGGTACACGCGCGCCACTCGGGTCTACCGCGTGCCGCGTCGAGGGCATCGACAGAGCCGCCACGCAGGCGTCGTCGGGCGGCGCATCCGCCCGCGATCGCGCCATGTGAGTCGGAGAGGTGGATCGTCCTTGAGGTCCGATCCACCATGTCGAGTTCTGCGGATCACCTTCCGCCGCCCAACGAATCGGATTTCTTCCGGTCGGGCCACAGGCATATATCGCGCGGGCACCGTGCGCCACTACCCCAACCTGTTTCAGCACCACTCGCTCGCTGGAACACGCCTCGTGAAACCCTTCGGAATCTTTCTGTGTCTAGGTGTCGATCCCCTTTCACGTGGAACGACATCATGCACCTGCTGCGACTGACCGCACCACTCCTGCTCGTCTGCGCATGTCACCTCACCGAGGATGAGCGGACCCGCATACCTGACTCGGAATCCGCCGACCTCACCCGGCTCCTCTCCTGCAATGACAGCGCCATCGGAGGTGGCATGTTGCGGCGACTGGGGAGTGTCGAATACGACCTGGACATCACCGAACCCACCTTCTCCGTCAAGGGACGATACGTGGCGCGACGAGAGGGAAGCGTACGCATAGACATCTTCTCCGGCGGAGAGAGGATCTTCTCCGAAGGCTGGGACGACTCCGGCGGGTGGCAACTCCCCCGGAGCGACTCCACCCCCATGCCGATCAGCGATGCTGGCGCAGCACCGCTCAGGCACGGGCTCGAGCAACCGGGTCACCTTTGGACCCTTCACGACATGGTGTCCAATGGTCACTCCTTGCAGTTGCTGCATAGTCCTGAACCAAGCGTTCAGGGTACCTCCCTCGTACAGTTGACCCTCGGGGACGGCTTCGTGGTTTGGTATACCATCGACGACTCGACGTGTCATGTGATCGCCAAGAGGGACTTCCGTGCCTACCACCCCGATGTAGATCCAGAGAAGCGGTGGAATGAAAGCCGGTTCGACGACTTCCGCGAAACCGATGGCATTACGCGACCCTGGACCACCTATGACGTGGACCTGGCGAGCGGAGACACCATCGGACATACCCGCCTGCTCTCCGTGCGCAATGTGATCGACCCATAGACGCTCCCCGATACGCCGATCTCCTGCGCGGGTCGGGTGCGAATCACGCGCGCATCTCGGACCACTACGTACTTCCGTGTCAACTGCGAGTGATCGCCAAACCGCTCACCGCGAAGTGGAGGCTCCCGCCGCGAGCACCATCTCAAGGATCCGCTCGGTCTCGGAGCGGGCGAGTTCGAGTTCGGCCAACAATCCGAGATCGCGCATCTCGAGGTTCGCGACAATCAAGCGGAACCCGTTTTCGATTCTGATATCACCGAGCAGGGTCTCCACGTACTTTCGATTCTCCGGGGTGTCGGGCCATGGCCCTTCGAATCGCAGGGGCACCGCGGAGAATGTCGGGTCGTACAGGTACGAGGCGAAGTCGCGCTCCATGTGTTCTTCGATGGCGGCGATCCTGTCGTACGTCGCGTATAGGCTCAGCAGGCCGGTGCGAATGGCGGTGTCATGGATGAGCCGGAGGTTTCCGGAACTCAATACCTCCTGCATGGTGTTCCGATTGGGGTGTGTGTTCAGCATCAGCATCGCGACGTAGTACCTCTCGAAGAAGGCCTGCGGATCGATGGCGCGGCCTTCGAAGAACTCGAGTACCACCGCTGCGTTCTCCAACTGGGTCCGGCGGGCCTCGTACTGAGCCTGCAGCATCTCCCGATCAGCAGCGAGGTCCTGGCTGAAACCGGCCATATACTGGTCACCGACCGCTCGCTCGCTCATGTCTTCGCGCAGATTCTCGACCGCGAAGGCAAGCGCTACGCCCACGAAGACGACCACGAGCTCCGCCAGGTAGCGCCGTAGTGCAGATGTGCCAGTCATGTGCGTCTCACCCTGGGACGGTGCGATTGCTATGAGAACGACAATTCCGCTCGCGATACTGCCGCACGGCTGCCCCCCGCACAAGCGGCCAGCATCCACTCACATACTCCGTGTCCGCAGCGGTCACTTGCCATATGACACGGCCCGCATCGCGGCCACGAAACACGATCCGACAGATCCGGGCTCTCGGGGTACGACGCCCACGACCGCTACTGACTCACTCCCCGGTCTTCTTGATATGGCGACGGGAGTGGACTCTCGGGACAATCCAGGATCTCAGACGTGTATGAGATGGAGCTCCCTCGAGTATTCGCCTCGCCAGCCGCTCGGCACGTCCACTCATCCGGCTCCCCTTGTCCGTGAGACAACCGCGCCACGCTCCATCCCAACGGGAGGCATGGCGTGCGCTCATACCGATCACGATCCGGTCGTTCGCGATGGATGGATACCGCGCTGAGCACGCGCGCGCCACTCCGATCATTCATGTCAGCAGCGCACGCTGCCGGGCGGGCCGTTGGAGGCACCCCCTAGACCAATTCCAGATCACTGTACACGAAACCCGATCGTTCCACGATCTGGCCTACGCTCACATCGATGCGAGCCTCGAACATTGGCCCCGCGACCACGCACGTATGAAACTCGCCGTTCTCTCCGCACGGATCGATCGAATCGGGAAGCGACTCCAGGAAATCCTGGTCGTACCGGGCTCCTGCCAAATCCCGCCCAATCTTGGTTGGGTCCAGACAGGTCACGTACGCCTCCATTCCGCTCCCGATCATCTCGACCGCCAAACGTTTCGTATCGGATCCCCAGAGAGGAAAGAGTGCTTCCACAGAGCTCCCTCCGAGTAGGCGTTCTCGATACGCCCGGACATCTTCCAGGAACAGGTCGCCGAACGCCATGTATCTCACGCCAGCCGATGCAGCCTCCCGAATGACCGGAGCGACCGCCTCTTCGTAGTCCTGATTCGAGCACGGGTACGGCAGTTCGACGTATTCGATGGGAATCCCGAGGGCCCTACCCTGCGCCCGCAGGATATCCATGCGGACTCCATGGATCGCCACACGATCGAATGCGGGCGTGACCGTCGAGATGATTCGCTCAACCTCGTACCCAGCACTCCGACGCAACGTATCCAACGCCCACGCGCTATCCTTCCCCGTGCTCCACCAAAGCCATACTGCTTCCACCCCACAACCTCCCGTAAAGCCACCTGACGGCGTGCAATTCCACTTCGCGGTCTCTCTGCCTTGAGCGCGCGCCGCGGCGCGCGCATCTACGGACTCCCGTGAGGGCCTCCACTGATGGACTGAACACACTCCGACTCCGTTCGGCTACTCCGAAACACGCTCATCTTCGGTTTGATGCGTTCCCCACCAGGCGCCAGCCATCATCGACTTTTTCATAGAGCTCTATCCAAGCCCAGATATCCCGGAAAGGCGTGCGAGACGACCCGGTAGTCCCTTCGATCTCTACCTCGGCGATGAGCCACCCGAGCGTACCGTCATCGGATATGCGTGCAATGGGCGCTCGAATATCGCGGTACGTTTCGAACTTCGTCGTCTCCAGATAGGCCGCACGGCCCTCTCGTCTCTCAGATGCATCCGGAAACGTCACCCTGCCGCCATTCACGGACACGAAAGGATCCGACTCGAGAGACATCCACACATCCACACGACCCTCGACGTGCGCCCTGATCAACTCGGAATGAAGACGAATCAACTCGGACTCATCCGGGGTGGACCCCTGCGGGATCAGGCTCAAGGGGATCCCGACTACGGCGAGCAGCATCGCGATTCGCATAGACATGGTCGTTGGAGGAGTGCGTCCTATCGGCTCGCAATTCCAGTGCACGGGCGACCAGCATACACCCGGCGGATAGCGCAGGCCACCCTCTACTCCCGTGTCGGCTGCAACCGATCGCTGGACCGCGGCATGGTCAGAAGCGCCAGCTCACCCTTACTCCCCATGGCACGCGCCGGTGAGTATATCGGCTCCCGCCAACGCGTGGGACGGCGTACGGGGCCACTTGTATTCGAGCCTGTCGAGGAGCTGTGTGCGCCCCGAACAAACCGCCGGCGACAGCGCCAACGATGGCGAACTCGAACACGTACTCGAGTGGTGGGGGTATGTCGCAACACTTGTGTGGGAGGCCCGGGTGGTCGGCCGCTCCATAGGCCGCGCCGAGGGCGGCGCCTCCCAGAAAGCCGATACCTGCGAAGGCGAGGACCCGGCCTGTCGTGACCCGACGCCCAACCAAGGAGGAGTCAGGGGTGGCCTGGCCGGCGAGAGCCGCGGGCAGGATTCCTGGTCCGAGCAGCAGAAGTGCGAGGAGGAAGCGACGAAGAGGCATGTGAGCTCCACGGCTGAGGGTGACACACCAAGGTGGGCGAAGAAAGGCGCCACCTATCGGCATCCGATTCAGCTGCGCGGGCCACGAGGACGCGCCCGGCGCGATGTACTGACCGGCTCCGCACTCCCGTGTGGTCAGCATTTGCTCGTCGGCTGGCACAGCTCCGCGATCCACCTCAGAACAAGAGGCTGAATCCTACCATCATGCCCTCTCCCTCGGCCGTGATCGTCGGGAGGAACGCGACGCCCCTGGCCGCACCCCGCTCAAGTCCCGCCCGATGGAAGAGCTTCAATCCCACTACCGTTGCGATCCCCGCCGCCGCCAGGTTCGTCCCAGCTGCCCAGCGCGGTTGCTCGGAATCAACCGTGTATCCGAGCGCGGCGAGGTACCCATGACCTGCGGCGAGAGCCAAGGTGAACGCACCCAGCAGCGGGAGGTTCGCATCCTCTCCTGCCACCCACTCCCCGTACGCCATGGTGGCGGCTGACGCAACCCCGAACCCTACCGTAGAAGCGACATATGCGGAATTGATCCCCCGCTCTTCCTGAGGCGGCTCCCACCCACCATAGGCAGGCTGGATCTCTGTTGCTTCCGCCAACGTCAGCCCATGCGCATCTAACCAACTCGTGAGCCGCGGATCCCCTGCAAGTTCCGGGACTCTCGCCAGATTCGCGGATCGGACCACCTCCTCCACGAGGCTCTGCTCCCCGGACCGAAGGATGAGGTACCCGACCGCGCACGGCGTACCGTGTGGGTCGACGAACACCGGCACCCGTTGCTCCATGACGACATGATTATGGGGATACACCCGGGTCTCTCGGTACTCTACGAGCCAATCGAGAACCTCTGCACGTCTGGACCTTTGCGTGCGGCTCAGGTGGGAGACGTCACGCTCCCGCAGCGAGGTCTCGACATTCGTGAGGTGGGCGTAGATCCGTGCCACATCCGCAGCGACTGGGTCCTCGGGCGTCGGCATGCATCCGGCGAGGCCGACTACGAATAGGGACAAGCATCCGGTGACCCGGTCACGCATGGTCTTTGCCTCCCGTCGATGTGAACACAGTCCCTACGAGCGCGGCTACCGTTCGTACTCCTGCTGCACGGTCTACATGGATATGGCGCACGCGTACCGTGTGTCGGTCTGGATATCCGTGCCCGCGACGATCGCTTGTCGGCCAGACCGTTCTTTCCGCTCACCTTGTTCGGACCCTACCGGCGCTGCCTGGAGGACCAATGGATGGCTCGAATCTTCCAAACCCCCGCCTCCCGACTCAACACCACCAACTCTGCCCCTTGCGAGTTGATTTCGCGGTCTCCGTATTGTCCCTCGGTGACGCTCGTCGAATGAGCCCACGCCACATCGCCGATCACCTCGACATGAATTTCCCCCCGCTCACGCGGTACTGCCTGAGCGAATCGGATGTCCCCGTGTAGATGGCCTGCTCGGTAGTGCGCCTTATCCTCGACTCCCCCGCTCTCCAAAATCGTTACGTCCTCAGAGAGATATTCGAGAGCTCCCGTTGAGTCGCCGGCCGCAAGGGCAGCGTGGAACGCTTCGATCACCCCGACCACCTCCGTCGCTCCACCCTCCTGCCCCATCGCCGACCCCAAGCAAGTCACGACGAGCAACGGGGTAATCGTCAGAACCCGGAGACTCCGGGGTGAATTGAGTTCCATGAGACTCGTTCCTTCGTTGAGGTGGAAGTACTCCTCACATCCGCCGGGGGAATGTGAATGTCTCGAACCGGATCATCCGGGCGTTCAAGGTCGAGTCAGCTGCTTTCAATCCGTCTGCTCGGACTACATTCATACATCGCGCACGAAGCGTGCGCCACAACGCCAATCTCTGTCAGCAGCAATTGCCTGTCATGATACGGGACCTTGCTTTCACCGCTCTCTCGGAGGCTCGAATACGCTGTCAGGGAGGGGGATCAGTTCAAGCCGATCATACGTGTAGTGCCACTCCTCGGCCTCCTGGCGAAACGAGGCCTCGCGAAACAACGCAACTCCATTCACCTCCGTCCATTCCGACCAGCTCACAGCGACCGCAGGATCGGGCCAGGTCACGAGGAGTCCCACCGGGAGCGTGTCAGCCTCGCTGAAATAGGCGATAACCGAGTCACCCGAAAACCCCACGGCCAGAACCGGGAGGGAGTCCAACTGGGTCGTTCCCAAGAATCGGGGAGCTGCGAGACGTGACCTCGGAAGAAGTGCGAGCATGTGCAATTCATGGGTGCGGACGAATGCACTGCTTTCTCCCAGGCTCTCTGTCGCACCAGACTCGAAGTCGACCAGCCATCCTCCCGAACGGCCCACCCCCGCCAGGAAGCCGGTGTGCGACTGGTACATACGGACGCGGCCATCCGCCGAAGAATAGATCACGGTGCGAAATGCTCTGGATGGCCCGCGTACAAACGCATCAGCGAGCATCTGAAGAGAATCGGGTGTAGGCCATACACCCATCGCACGTTGGGCCCCATCCAGGATGACCTGCGCCGGACCATCCGGACCATCCAGCGGCGCCTTGGACGGCGGAGCACATGCCCAGGCCAGCGCGAACAATAGTCCACACATCTGTTTCGTCATCCCGTTCCCCATACCAAGCGGTTCGCCGTTCTACTGCACGGGGTACATGCATATACCGCACGGACACCGTGCGCCACTACGCCAAACCGTGTCAGTAACAATTGGTCGTCAAGGGACGGCGCGCTTCGAGCGCTCGTCACCCCGCTTGCCGCCGCCGTCTTCTCGGTCGCGGTGGCAACATTAGCAGGAACTACCGAGTTCGGTTGCCACCTGGAACTGGGCGAAGATCCCGTTCCGGCAGATCGTCGGTCAGCGGAAGCACAGACTCGAGCAGGGGCGCGAGGACGCGGCACGGCTCTTCACTTGAGACACGGCCTGGGCTTCGGTGCCCCGCGGGAGCCCAGCGACAGCCCGTTCAGATACCCCCGCCACCGTCCGAACCGCCACCCCGAAGACCACGACCGCCTCCAATGAGCACGAGGTGGTCGGCACATCGCCTACCGAAACGTTCCGCCGGCGTGGGCTCACTCACGCACTTTCCCGTCGCGGCAAGCAATTCTACTACCGGGGCGACCAGATTCGGCCGAGCGCGAAGCGCAGGCCACGACCTACTTCCGTGTGAGCCGCGATTGATGGTTGGAGCGCACGCGCTCGCAACGCGCTTCTGCTCACATCCTCCACCCTCGCCCAATCTACCTAGCATTGCGTATCCAGGATTGTCGCCCACCGCTTCGATCCATCCGGGTACCCGCACGGCGGATCACACGTGGAACGGAGAAGGCAATGGTACGAGGCACAAGCGTCGCAATCGTAGTCAAATTGACTCCCGTCGGGTCCAAGGAAATGCTGCGGAACGTGGTGGCGCCTGGGGAGCCGGTGTCGCAGGCGTACTGACCCTGGTCATTCTCCACGACGCGTGCAGTATGGCAGGAGATCGCTCCAGAGGAGGCTGGGCAAGAGTCGGCTGGACAGCGCAAAGAGTGTCCGCCGGTGGATGGATACTCGGCGCCACGATCGGGAGTCTTGTGGACGAGTGGCATCTCGCCCGACACGCGATTGGCCCGAGTGTCGATCTTTCATTGGCTATCGCGCGTGGAATGGGACGTCGAGCGTCACTCGCCTTCTAGAAGCCCAGCATGGATCGCACGCCGTCTCGCCACAATGGCTCGCGACGGTACTGAACGATCTGCATACATGCACCGGCCGCGAAGCGTGCACCACGACGCCAACCCGTGACCGAAGCAATACCATGATGTGACGACGCCGCTCGGCTCCGACACGTCTACCGAGGGGGCGACTGCCAGAGCACATGGATGATCTGCCACCTTCCCTCGTATTTGGCGAGATGCAGATAGTCAGAACCCCACCAGGCGATCACCTTCGCCGTCGCTGTCTGATCCAGTACCTCGCCGACGCTCACTTCCCTTGGAGCAGACGGCGGCGGATGAGTACCCGACTCCCGGACACTGCGAGCAAAGTCCAGCATCTGCTCGAAGCTCATTGCTGCCCCCGTATACTCGTCCGAACCAGGGGAAAGAAAAAAACCATACTTGGTCACGTCGGGATGAACACCACGGCGTAGCCTTTCCTCATCTCCCTCATAGAACCCTTCCAAGTAGTCCGTGGCGGCCTGTCGCACGGCTTCGATGTCGTCGGTCGACTGCCCGTCAGTCGCTACCGGTGCTGCGAGGACCAATGCCAACATGGCTACACCCACTGTTCGTCCCATCATATCCCTCCCGTCTCCAGACCCTTGGACGCCTGACGATTTCCCGCTGGCTCGAACATACATCTCTCCCCTCCACCCGACCCCGCCCCGTCGCCACGTGACTCATCACCTCTCACTCAGCCGCACGAGCTACATGCATATACCGCATGGGTATCGTGCGCCACTACGTCAAGCCGTGTCGGCGGCGAGCGCGTGGCGGGCGGTGCACCACCGCGGCTACCGATCCCAACAGGTGGGCATCATACCCAGAGCAGCATCGCTCGCATCTCCCCCTCTACGGTGAACTCGAGTCCACCCGTCGCACCGGAGAACTCGCGGACTGCGTGTGCACGACCTTCCACGCACCATCGACCCAGCGGAAAATGTACGTTCCGTGACCACGGTTGTGGATGTCGCGTCCGTCCCGTGTCGTCAATTGAATTTCCGTATCTACCACGGCCCAAGCGAAGCTGCCCTCGAAATGACTCTGGATATTCGAGAAACCGAGCCGGAGCCCCAGTTCGGCCTCGGGCTCCACATGATTCTGGACCAGGTCGTCCAATCCGACGTTCTCGCCACCGCCCTCGAAGTAGCGGGCGCCTTCCCAGTCCAGGAAGTGGGTGTAGAACGGGCTGCCGTCACCCTGCTCCCAACCGATCCTGATGTCCTCCAATGCCGCTTCGATCATCGCAGCATCCTGTGGCGGGATTACGGGACTCTCGGTCGCACACCCGATCAATAGCATCGTGACTGGAAATATCGACACCAGTGCTTTCATGACACCCTCCTCTGTGGACAGACATGCGAATACGGAATGGCCGACGCGCCGTCATCGCACCGCCTGACGGCTTTCACTTCAGCTAGGCGGGCCATGGGCCTGGATCGCGCGCACTCGCGCGCGCCACCCTGTACTCCTGCGTTCGCTGCAATTGATCGATAGAATGCGTGGCCGCACACTTCACCTACCTTCCCGCGCCGGTGCGCGTGAGTCGAACACGGCGTCGCGCTTGGGGAGATCAAGCCCCTCCCTCCCAGAGGCCCGTAGCACGCCATACGTATCCGTGTGGCCAACGAGGTAGGAACGCATCCCTTCCTCCCCAGTGGTTGTCACCCGCCCTTCGGTTTCTGCGAGTGCGGATACCGATCGCCCATTCGCGACGAGAGCCCGACGCAGTTCGTCGGGTTCTACCGCAAGCCAACATACCGGACTCGCGCAGGTCGTCGAACGCGGCCATGGTCCTGGAAGCTTGCCGGGCTCCCCACAGTACTCCGAGCCACTGCGTCACGCTATCTGGAGTCGGCGCTTCGGCGGTACTCATCGCAAGCAGAAGTGAGTGGATCGCCGGTGTACGGCGTTGCCGTCCTTCCATACTGGTCTGGAGGTATACGCGCGCGCCCTCTATGTCATTGGCCCTGGGCATCGAGTGGCCCTGAGTCCGTTCTTCCTCCTGACGTGCATCCCACCAAGCCTGGAGCCCGAACGCCAGCAGAATCGATCCGACGATCACGACTCCCTCCACGAAGACGCGAAACCAAGGTATCCGCCCGAGACTGGAGCCATCACCAGCGATGATGGCTCCTCTTCCAGGGCCACAGACTGAAACCCATCGACGGCCGGTCTTTGTTACCGATCAGGGTCACGGCACAACTCCACGGGCTTCCAGTTCTCTTCGGACCTCGGCGTCCAAGGTACGCGCATCCTCGATGACCTCCAGAGCATACTCCCGGCCCATGAAAAGCGTGTGGGCCGTCACCGACAAGCTGCTCCGCAAGCGATGCCACTCCGGAGAGTTGGTCGGCAAGGACCAGAAGTAGTCTGGGGTGTATTCGAAATCTTCGGAGAGTCGTGAAGATGCCTTCTCTGTTGCAACCACCTGGGCTTCGCGATGGCCCCACGGCTCATCGACGCGCCATATGAGCAGACCGTCCGCGTAGAAACTGTAGATGTGCCCATCGAGAAACAGAGAACTGTTTTTCTCGAGAATGCGCTGCGCGATCTCGGCTGACTCGTAGAAACGAACAATGGCGTCACGGAGATCCCGATTCCGGACGAGCCTGAGGGTACCGGTACTCACCAGGTCTGTATACGCGGCGGTCGGCAAGGCGACCGTCTTCCGATCAGACGCTCGCTGGATCATCCGGGACAACTCGAGGGGTTCCTGTACATCGCCCGTGCTGAGCGCTTCCATAGCCTCGAGCCCTTCGGTGCCGACCTGCTCGGCGAACTCTGCGAAGTCAGTTAGCTGGGCGATCGCCGCGTTGAGGTCGCGGCTGACCAACTCCAGGGACTCACGTTCGTTCCGGGCCTCTTCGCGCCCGACCCACCACGCATCGATCCAGAACGCCAGGAGAATCGACGCCACGATCACCACAGCCTCGCCCAGCTTCTCCCTCCACTTCGTACCTTCGCTCAATGTTCCCCCTGATCGTGCGCTCTCGAACGTTGTGCAATTCCTCTGCGCACCAACATGCCATCCGGGCGTGTACCACGCGACCTTCTCTTGAGTCCGCGTCAACAGCAATTGCTTGTCCGGCGAACCTCAGACATCTCTACTGCGCGGTGAGAAACCGGCGCACTGATGACCGCAAGCCGCTGGGCATGTCGATGGATTGTCCGGGCATCTGAATCCCCCCGGTCCCTGAAAGAATCATGTGGGTCGCATTCCCGACGAGAATCCCTGAGGCGACGTCGAACCAGAGCGAGTCGACGACTATTCCCGACACCTCCTGCCACCACGCTACCCTGTTCGTCTCGTCCTCCCACCCACCCTGCCGTAGACGCATCTCGCCCTCGGCCACAGCGAGAACCACGGTGCGCCCAGCGAAGTCCCTCTCTCCAGATACCCGGTAGTTTCGGACCGCTTGATAGAACGTCTCACCGAAGTCCTGAGAGTGCGCCGACACCACCGAGTCCGTCCATCGAGCGTCGGTGGTCATGGCAGATGCCTCCAGAGGAATTCGCGGCAACACGTCGACGCGCGCCGACGGTACATCTTCGACCGGCACCCCATCTACCGCCCATACCCGTCCGGATTCATCGATCCGGTAGTTCGTCTCCGAGGAAAAACCGTCGCCGGATATGGTCACGGCCAGCGCCAACCCAGGCTGCGCTTCCGCGAACCCATGAGTCTCCGAGCTCACCGTGGAGATCGGCTCGCCGAGCGTATCCTGGCCCTGGACGAACCACATCAAGAAGTCGTTCTGGAAGGAGTAGGTCAGAGGCCCGGAGGTCGATCGATATGGGCCGTTGGAAGAAAGGAGACCCGCCGCGACGAGGATCGGACCCAGAACCCATGAACGAAACGTCATCATCTACTCCGAAAGATCCACAATATGGACTCAACGGCCTTCAATTCAGCTGCGCGGGCGGCCAGCTCGGACCGCGCGCACCTGGCGCAGCGCCGTAGTCAGGCGATCTGGAAGATTGCGTTGACCGCCACCTGGAAGCCACCTCGATTTCCTTCTGCTCTTCCACACTGCCTATTCCGATTGGCGATCAGCACCACCTTCCCATTCCGATGTTCTTGCACAGGCCAACGGCTCGCACCCGTGCTGCACGCTCCGGGTGCATACCGCGCTCGGGACGCGGGCGCCACCCGGATTTTTGGCGTCAGTGGCGGCGGCTGGTCGGCTAGGGCAGGTCGACTCCGCGCGCCATTGCTCGGATTACGGGCCCCTCGTTCGTGAGTTCCAGTACCACAGGAGTGGACGTGTCCCACTCCTGCACCTCTCCCACGACAAAGGCTCGTCCGCCAGTTCTGATCGCACCAAGGAGGGAAAGATAGACGCCACTCTTCCGATCACAGTCGGTGACAGACAACTCCACATGGTCCTCAGGCACATAAGCATGGCCATCACCACTCGACTTGACCCACGCGCTCACTGAAACGTCGGTCCAACAACCCGGGTCGACATGATCACCTCCGTATGGATAGCTACGGGATGCAAATAAGTAGTGCCAGCCGTCCGACAGCACCCTGAACTCCTCAATCAACACAGGGCGACTCCTCCGGCGAACGACATCCCTCGGTATCGCCGATCCCTGAGCCTCGGCCGGATTCTGCTCGATCCAACCGGTCTCCAGGTCTCCCAACACTGATTCGATGGCGAGAACAACCTCCCCCGCGCGCGCCAAGTTGCCTCCCATCCCTCGGTCGAGGGCGTACGCCGTCGACAGCGTATCGCTGAACACGATGACGCGATGCTGCGTTGGCCAGGGCGTGGGGGCGATGCGATACACCATGCGCCCATCCTCTGTCCGCTCCGCACGACTCTCTACCGGTGTGTATCCATGGAAGCCGACGGGTGAATACCACTGAATTGGACCTTCGTCCTCCATCGACGGCTCCGCGGCCTTGCGGAGATCGATACCGCGCCACGATCCGTCGACGAACTCGAACAAGGGGATGAGATCGCCTGCATGTGGCAGGGCGATACCTATTTGGTTCTGGCCCCACCCACACGCCGGAATCGCCAACATCAGAATCCACGCTATGCCCACGGCGGATTTCGTCATACTGACCAACCCTCCTCACGTCCTAGCCAACGGCTTTCGATTCAGCTGCACGGGCAACCAGGTCAGACTGCGCGCATCCGCGAGGGCCACTCTGATCTCTCGCGCCGGCAGGGACGACCGGATAGAAGGCATCCTACCTGCTGTGCTCGAGTTCGTCCAGCAACTCGTCCGTACTCTTGGTCGCTACGACGAGCGTACGTGACAGATGGAGGAAGCGGATACTCAGACCGGAGAGCGCTCGAGCCAACCCTGGATCCTGCCGTAGTTCATCAACGGTGACCCGTACTTCCGGAATTGAATCAGCGTCCAACTCGAGACGTTTGCCGGTAGGTGATGTCTGGAATCTGAGGAGATCCGTCCGTAGTGCCTCAGAAGAGTCATTGGTGGCGTTCAACGTTTCTGCACGATGTGCCCGCACCCGACGGACCAGGGGGTGTCCACCCCCGTCCGCTGGAAGCTCCAGCATGGCGAATTCCAAAGGAGTTGTGAGATCCGATCTGAAGCCTGCAACCCGCCGCAACCAAAGACCTGCCGAATCCTGCGGAGCGGCGTGCCCGCCAGCTGTGTCGTCGACCTGGAGGGCCTCCGCGAGGGAACGTGCATCGAGACTGCCTTCGCCCAGTCGTACGGCGAGAGGACGAAGTGACCGGTTCGAGGCCTCCAGCGCGCGTAGGGCAGTGAGTCTCTCGGCCTCACTGTCCGAGGCTCCCCTTCCCCCTACGCATGACGACGCTACAGCGGCGACACAGATCACGATGCCTTTGAGTCGCCCTATCTGTGGCATTGTCGCCCTGCCCTTCCATTCCGTTGTTTTGATGCCCCCGAGCGTCTCGCAGTTCTGTTGAACGGGCTATACGCATCCACCCGGCGCGAAGCGCAGGCCACCACCCACTTCCGTGACAGCAGCGATTGATTGATATGTGGCCCCTTCCGAGTCAGGCATCCCTGCTCAGACTATCTAGCAGGTCGCTGAAAAAGGGGAGTATACCGCGCCACCCAGAGGGTACCCGGGTCTTGCGTGTGTTCAGGCAAGGAACGACGACGAGTCGTAGCAGGGCTACGGCGAGGAGGAGAGACGATGCATCGGTCAACAAGCGCGAAGCGCTTGTCGCGCAACACCCCTGCGCCCAACACCATGTTTGGCATAATCTTAGGTGGATGTGGGTTGGGGCGGCACGGCCCCGGGCACCGCGGCCGCAGGCCGTGCTCCGTCGTTAGCACTCCTCGACGTAGCTACGGCTATGGGATGCCTCCCTGCGGTCGGCGGTCTCGCTTCGCTCGGCACGTCGTGCTGCCCAGGGGGCACCACGCGAAGCGTGGTCGGGGCCGTGGCGCTCCCAACGCGGTATACTCCCCTTTTTCAGCGTCCTGCTAGGTCTGAACAGCGAACCCAGGTCCCGACTCAGCGACAGAAACGCGCCGGACGAATGCGACTCGTCGTCCAGCACCTGGGTCTCAACCTGCAGACATGAAGACCCGGGCGTCCAGCATGTCGAATTCGGCTGAATACGCTTCCTCACGCTCGGATTTCACTCCGCCATCCCACCAGAATGATGGGCTCCCGATCCAGTAGTGCGTGAACGTCTCCGGCGACGTGAGGAGGGCGTGTGTGGCGAACAGCCCTCCAAACGAATATCCACCGGGCGCTCGTTCGGAGCCTGCCGGATACCGGGCCTCCACCCATGGGATGATCTCGCCCTTGAGGATCTCCGGAAAGGCGTATGCACCCTCAGTGGTCAATGTCGTACCGAATGCAGACGACAGGCCCTCCTCAACCTCATGAACGGACGTCGACGGCAGATCGAAGAATCGCGTGACCGCCACTTGAACTCCCGAAGCGGGGGCCCTATCGATGCCAACCAGGGTCATAGGGGGCAGCGGGGGCAGTTCATCGCCCCCCATCGCCATGAGCCGGTATATCTGTCGGAACAGCCGTTCGCTCCAGCGGCCGGTAGAGTCCGAGGCCACACAACGGCATTCAATCCAGCTGCACGAGCTATGAGCGTACACCCGGAACGAAGCGAGGGCCACCCACTGCTCCCGCGTCAGCTGCCATCGACTGTTGGGGATCCCGGCGCCTTTGCGCCAAAGCTATGGTGAACAGTCCAGACACGGCTGGCTCTCTTTCCACTAGCTCCAGGCCTCCCGCGTCAAGGATAGGACCGAGCTTGCGATTGATGTCGGAGAACGCTGCATTCGTCACGATATTGAGCGCACGGCGAAGCATCGACGGACGCTCGTTGTCGCTTACGAACTTGTCGAACACCGACACCGTTCCGCCTGGCCTCAACACTCGGCTCACTTCCCGAGCACACGCCAACGGATCCGGAATCACGGCAAGAATCAGGTGAAGAACCACGTGATCGAACGACGAGTCGGGAAACTCGAGCCTTTCACCATCCATCACTCTGACTTGGGCCTCAACGCCCGAGGCAGCTGCGCGCTTCGCCGCCCGCTCCACCATCTGAGGCGAAAGGTCCGTCGCGACCACCTCGACCCCGCCGGGAAGGTGTTCGAAGTCGAGGCCAGTCCCCACGCCAACGATGAGGAGTCGGGATCCCGTTCTCGGAGACAGCAGTTCCAACGCACGGCGTCGGGCAGTCGAAAATCCCATTGCCTGAAGCGGAGCTGTGACAACATCGTAGATCGGAGCTGACAGCCCGTACCGGATCCGATTCCACGTTGTCGTGTTGACCGCCATTTCACTACCTGGGATTCAGGGATGTCCAACGGCTTTCAACAATAGGGAAAGCCCGTCAGGGCGACAGACCCTGCGCTCTCGAACCACCGACAACGGGGAGGCCAGAAGCTACATGACCCCCAATCCGCTCACGAAGGATAGGGCCACGGACAGGAACTCGAATGGGGTCGGGTCCGCCCCCTTATCGGCTGTCTGACGGCTCGCGATCCTGCTGCACGGGCTACAGGGCATACATCGCACGGGTACCGTGCGCCACTGCGCCTACCCGTGTCCTCAGCGATTGGTCGATAGAAAGCAGCGGCACCTGGCTCCAGACTACTGACCCGTAGATATCCACTGCTCGAGCTCAGCCCTGAGTTCCAATGCCGCGGCCCGCATCCCCGCGACGCCCGCTCGGCTGTTGATGGTCTGGTAGAGGACCTCGCCGGCCGCAATCTTGAGTTCCGGGAATGCCCTCAACGATGCGATCAACTCGTCTACGGTCGGGGCGTCGGCGGCTATGATGGCATCCGAAGTGATACCGTGCCCAAAGCTTTCCGGCCGCTGCAGTACACCCAGGCGTTCGCGCGGCCCAAGTACGTTCGCGACACGGCCGTCGTACTGTGCCCACATCCGATTTCGCATATCCGCCAGCGGGATACTTATTCCCTCCACGGTGGCGTAGTAGGTGGAGATCGCCCGCCGAAGCGCCGGATCCCGGATCAATCGAAGATTCCCGGTCGACCTCAGATCGTCGATCGTATTTCGGGTGATCGAGGGAACATACTGCCAACCTGCGGTCTCCACCGCCATCGTCAGATCAGCCGCGTTATCCGTCGGGGGCGACCCTTCATAGAGCGCCAGCACTGTGGCAGCGGCTGCCTCTGACCTGCGCATCCACGCATCCGCCGAATCGAACCTTAGTAGGTCGGCCTCAAGATCAGTATCGAGCGACTTCAGATACCCCATCTCGAGGTCGGCGTTGACACGTGCCTCGCGGAGTTGGTCCACCCATAGTGCCATCAGGACGCCAACAACGATGACGACGAACTCCCCCAAAAGGAGACGCCAATTGAGATGGCTCGACATCTTCGCCCGATCCTTGGTTGACCTGGGGTGGACACAACGCCAGTTCTGCGACTACCGAACGGCTCCGAATTCTGCGGTGCGGCCCGCCTCCGCACCAGTGAAGCGTTTCTACCCTCCAACCCGTGAAAGCAGCAACTCCTTGTTGGATTGCACCGCCCTCACTTCAGCATCTTGGATGGTGTTCAGGCGACCACTCGCCACTGCCTCCCGGAAAGTCGCGTCGGACAGGTCCAGACGCGCGTAGGAGAACGCCGACGCCGCCAACGGCACCGCGGATGCGGGGGTCAACTCGAGTCGCTCCGCTTCCCGGTCCCCTCTGTACTCCCACCACGCCTGGCCTGCCAGGGCCACGAGCACGCCCGCGAAGATGAGAAGGGCCTCACCCGAAGCCTGCCGCCAGTTGATCCCCTGAATCATCGACACACCTCTTTCTCCATCTGAGTCAGGGCCGTCGCCGCCTACCCCGACTTCGTACACTCCAACGGCTCGCCATTCGGTTGCGCGGGCTACGAGCATACATCTTGCGCGAAGTGCAGGCCACTCCGTACTTCCGCGTCAGCTGCGAGTGATCGTCGGTCAGGGCTTCGGCCAAGGGAGTCAGGAGTCCCAGCATCAGGTCCTGATCTTCCCTCGAATCATCATACTCCTGCCTCCACCGTGAAAGAAGCCTCTGGATCCTCGGGTCTGAAACACCAGAGAATCCTTCCGATGCGAAGAGGCCATCGAGGGAAGACATGAATGGATCGTATGTGGGATAGATCAGCACCGCAGCAGCGACAGTGTCAGAAAACGAGACGCGCCGATCACGTGAGCCGGACTCGAGGGCCTGGAGAAGGAAGGCGACATTCGTCGAAGATGTCTTGCTCAAGCTCGATCCGTGCCTCGCGTTGCTCTTGATTCGACCGGAGATCCTCAAGCACTCCGACCAGCGACGTCTGCTCTCGAGCCTCTGCTCCTCGCTCGTCCCACCATGCGTCTAGAGCAAATGCTGCCAGGATACTGGTCACGACAACCAGCGCCTCGATCGCTAGCGCCCGTGGGCCCCTCAACCCCGCCCATTCGCTCATCCCTCCCTCCCGTTCTGGTATCCGCGACAGGCCCGGCCCGTCATCCTCGACCCTGTCACATGAGGCATTCTGTGCCGGGGCTGTTCGCCTTGGCGCAAGAGAATCGTCTTTGACCTGGTTGGTGCATGTTTCGCCCGGTGTCCGTCACCCTCGCCCGACAACGCGGCACAACTCTTGCGCACCTTCGTAGATCCTGGGGTTCACGGCATGGTCCGTAATTCACGGCATGCTCCGTAATTCAGTGTTGGCAAGACCAAGAGAGAGTGAAAGATGAACATTCGAAGTGTTCGGAAGGCTCTATTGTTGGCGGGCGTGGCGGTTTTCGCGGTGGGATGTGGGGACGATCCACTTGATCCCAACGTCACAGGTGCGGTGAATGCCGAGATTCACGACACTCCAGCCGGTGCCGGTGAGTTCACAGGTACCGCAGCCGGCAACATTTTCGTATCGATTCGATCCACGGGAGGCACCTGGGTCGACCTCGGTAGCCCGAATGGGATCACCGTCGCTCTGCAAAGCAGTTCAGCTACTTCGGTTCATGGCGTATCAAGCGTGCCGCAGGGTAGCTACGACCGTGTTCGGCTTACCTTCTCTGGGGTCACGTTTTCCATCGACGCCGGTGGAACCGTGAGCGGTAACGTGCTGAGCTCCGGCGCATCTGCAGTGGCTGCGAACAGCACCCCACTGGAACTTGAACTTTCCGTATCGCCGTTCGATGTATCTTCGGCCGGCGGCACCGTCGGAGTCTCTTTCGACCTGAACGTCGAGAACTGGATTGACCAGCAGAGTCTTGCTGATGGAATAATCCAGGATGGGAGGATTCAAGGCCAGGTCACGGTCGCTGTGATTGGCGGATAGCTCTCCGCTGCTACGGTGGGTGCCCTGACTGTGGATATTTTCCACCATCAGGGCACCGCCGTATGCTGCGCTGGCTAACGACCTTCTATTCAACTGCGCGGGGCTATCAGCTTACACCCGGCACGAGGCGCAGGTCACTCCGTACTTCCGTTTCAGCAGCAATTGCTTGTTGGGTGGCTCCTGGTCATCCCAGTCCCTAAGGCTCAACTCGACCGCACATAGGACTTCCGAAAGAGCTCCCACCCTTTTGGAAGGAACAGAGAGTCAGAGATCGCAGCGATTTCTTCGGCCTCTTTCCATGCGAGTTCAAGCCCCCTCAATTCGCCGTCGAGCGCTCGGCGCTCTTCATCCTGGAACAAAGCGACCTCCAAGGCGAGCCTTTGGGCCCGTGGATAGTCCCGGAGCCGAGCCCACTTGGCCTTGGTCGCAGCGGTCTCGCGAACATATCGATCCGATCCGCCATTGTGCTGAATCAATCCCAACGCGTCGGCGATAACGCCAGCCTTTGCGTGGGCACCATTCGCCAGGGGTAACGTCCGGCGCGCAACGGCTACTGCCCGATCCCCCGTGAATTCAACCCAATGTGATTCTGGAGGATGTTCTTCGGTTATGTTTGGCATCCCGGGGATATAAAGGAACGGGCGTGTTGTAGAAGGCCGAAGTCGACGCTTGATATGGATCGACCATCCCAGCTCGTCATCGCTCGACGTCATCGCGGCACGGAGCACCTCGCGGCGCCGCAGGGATCTCACATCTCCTGCCTCATCCATCGCCGTGGCAAGGCCGAACCCTCCATCCAAAGCGTGGCTCAGGGCCGCGTAACCTACCACCACTAGTCCAAGTGCTCCTGCCGCCGGCGGTACAGCGAGCATCGCGGTACCTAGTCCAGCCGTGCCGACTACGGCCAGCGCGGGAATCACCCGGCTCTTCTCTACTGCTCGGCGCCCCCACCGCCACACGGCCATCTCCACCTCTGAGGGAGCCTTGCCAACTCTGATGAGCCGGAGGCCTGATCGGAGCCGAGCCAATGACAATGACTCGCCCCGGATCTGCATGGCGCTCTTCTCCCACAAGCGCTCAAGCGACTCCACGGCCTCCCAGCGTTCCTCCAACGGGCTCAGGTTCCACCGTCGACATCGCTCACACACCACCCAGAGTCGCCCACGATGAGAGTCGAAGGCCAGGGTCCGACCGATCGGGAAATGTTCCACATCGCTATTCTGCCCCAGATCTCCCGAGCACACCGTGCAAGACTTCCACATCAAGGATACCCAAGCTCTCCGAGGTTCATCTGGAGCTACCCAACGGCTTTCAATTCTGCTGCACGGGCTTCATCCGTACCGCGCACGGTACATGCGCGCCCCACTCCTATCCGTGTCATCAGCGATTGCTCGTCAGCTCCCGTCGGATCCATACCCCCGAATTCGCTCATACTGCTCAAGCTGGGTATCCGTCAGGACGGGTCGCACGCCGAGATGCGCGGAAAGATGGATAGCTCGAAGGCGTGCTCTCGCAACCGCGATTGCCGACGTGAGTGACACTAGGCCCTCTTCGTCGATTGTCTTCTGGGCAAACGCCTGATCGAGCTGTCGCTCGAGTTCTACCACTTCTTCGCCAAGTATCGCTGCATTCGCCTGCATCGCCGCGAAGATCTCTCGGATCCGCGCCTCCTGCTCCGCGGTAAGGCCAAGCATCGGGGCGATCTCGAGTACGTGTCGTGGTCCCGGGTATCCGTTCAACTCTCCCGGCAACGCCATTCCCAGGCCGGCTCCGGTGAGGAGTCCCTCCACCTCCTCATTGGACAGTGCCTTGATGTCGCGGTCCACGAACTCGGCATACGGCGACGCGTGCTCGTGCGAATGGGCCTGACCCGATAGAGGAACTCCTACGCTGGCACCCAGGGCCACCGCCCACGCCACGGAGAGATTTCGCACACTTACCTCCACGAATGTTTCAAGACGCGAGCGAATGGCTCGCGATTCTGCTTCACGGGATACATGCATATACCGCACGGGTACCGTGCGCCACTTCGCCATCCCGTGTCAGCAGCAATTGCTGGTCAGGTGTCGCTCGGTCGCGTCACCTCACTAGTTCGCGAATGTCAACGAGTGTGACCATCGCTACGAAGATCACACCAGAGATGACGGACATGGCCCAAAGCACCTTCACCACCCGGGGGTCGTCCATCGGAAAATTCGACAGTCCAGGGTGACGTACTAGGGCCATCGCCCCACCGCCCCAGAATATCCATGCAAATCCCGCGATCCATATCACGAACATCGAGGCATAGAACGCGAGAACGAACGGACCGCCGCCGCGAATATCGAAGTACCTGAAAAGCGAATCGACGTTGCCGCTCGCCATGCCAATGCCCATCACCACCCAGGGTAGGTTCCCCCACGCCAGAAGGCCACGGACAAGTCTTCGATACCCATATTCGAGAGAGGGGTCGCGCTGCCGGAACTCCTCTCCACGGCGCCACCATACAACCGCATTCGCACACGTTACAGCAATACACACAGCCCAGAAATGGTCGAGTATAGACGTCATCGCTCCTCCACTATGGCGAAAATTGACACACGACACATAACGGCTCGGTCCGCGCGGTAGCCCCAGGCCGCATCTGCGAGGAGTGCGCGGAGAATGCTGACGACGATCGTGAGCCCCTCGGCCGTCCTCGGCGTACATCGACGCCGGTTCTCCGCTCGCCGCCTCAGATTGTAGGGCTGGCTAACGGCCTCCGATTCAGCTGCGCGGGCGACCAGCTTACACCCGGCGCGAAGCGCTGGCCACTACGTACTTCCGTGCCAGGTGCAATTGATTGTTAGACCGAGTCCTTGCCTGTTCACCTCTACACGGTCGGTGAACACACACCGGACCCACTCGGCACTCGGTGTACCTGCCGAAGTCCATTCTCCGTGACCGCGACGACAAAGAAGTGGCCATCCGCAAAGTCCCGAACAAAGCCGGGGCCGGCCTGCACTCTCACGACCTCAGGCTCGGTCAGCCTGTCTAGATTTAGGACAACCCACACCTCCGACTCACCGTGCGGCCCGTGTTCAGGACGAAATCCTGCCAGGGCGAGACATCGGCCGCTCCCCAGCATCCCAGAGATCTGAGGGCGCTCATCTGACACATCGAGTTCTTCGATCCAGTCCTTCCTGGAGATCTCGCTGGCTCGGCTCGCGAGGCGATCCCCCCGCGTTCTCCGATAGCCTTCGATCTCCCAATCGATGTAATGGTGATAGTCCGGGGCAGCCAAGGGTCGCGTATCCCTTGGCCACTCGATGACGAGCGAGTCCCCGCTGTCGAACAATACCGACACCGCATTCCTACTGCCGTGGCCCCACGCATACCACCCGTCACCAGCTCCCCATATCGGCCGGAGCGCGTACGGTCGTTCCTGGACGATGGCATACATCCCCTGCCCCGGTGGGCGCACTAGCCTCAACTCGGGTCCAGGCAACTGGATCAGTGTATCCACCGGGGTCGCTAGTGAGTCGACCACAACTACGTAGTACGAAAATCGCTCGGGCACGCCACCGGCCACGAACATTGAGTCGAAACGCTCATCGCGGTCTTGGAGCAACACTCCGAACACGCCAGGCGCGAGTCCCGAAATGCGGCGGGTGACATCCTCGCGCGACAGTTGAAACGGCTCCTCCCAGTTGGTCGTCGGCATCCGCTGCCATACAGAGGGCATATCGCCATGCACGAGTTCCGTAGTTCCTGCTATCGAACCATCGGAGCGAACCGACGTGAGGCGTCCGTTCTTGTCCCACACGGCGACGTACTCGCCCGCCGACGCAATCGCATATGGCTCCAAGTACTCTCCCGGCCCTTCTCCGCGCCTTCCAAAGCGCGCGACCTCGCCACCACGGGGGTCGTGCAGGACCACGGCTTGACTCATGCGGTCGAGAATAGCGACACGGCCGGTAGACAACGTCGCAACATCCGAAGGAAATCCGATGTCGACGAACGACTGGTCGGAGTTCATCACCGATGTGGCCTCCGCAATGTTCAGCGAAAGGGACAATCGAACCGTGTCACCTTCGACAATACTGCCTACTGGAGGAGGATTCGGGACTGAGTTCTGATCCGCACAGGCTGATACGATCACCAAGGACAGAGTCGCCCATTTCCCAACCGTCACTACGCCTCACTTGGATTCGGTCAAACGGCTCGCCATTCTGTTGCGCGGGGCTATCAGCACACACCCGGCGCGAAGCGCAGGCCACTACATACTTCCGTGACAGCTGCAATTGTTCGTTAGCTGGCGCCGCCCGCCATTGGCGTCGCCCCCACGAGAACGTCCGGCCGCTTGATCTTGCTTTCTCCCGCCAGCCAGCCGTCCATCGCCACCTGGAAGATCGGAATGAACGCAGAGCGCCGCTCCGCCCAGTAGGCCCTGAATCCCGGAGTCGTAAAATACGCGTGGTAGAACTCGAACGTGGCCTCCCAGAGCTGGCGATCGAGATCGCCGTTGAGAAACTGATAGTAGGCCAGTTCCGCGGTCTTCATGAAATCGAAGAAATACGCATATGTGGCGATCCGATCGGCAGGCATCATGTCCGGGTCCCCTCTCATCGCGCGAAGTACGAGGTCGCCCATCTCGCGATCCGTGTAGAACATCCGTGCGAGTTGCTGGAAGTTCCCTTGGACCGTCACGGCGTTCGCGGTTTGCACCGCCGATGTGTTTTGGTGTACCTGGCGGCTTAGATAGACGAGTGATACTACGACGGCGACGGCACCAAGTAGCTCTCCGAGCGCGCCGATCAGGGTCCAGTCCATTCTCATGGCTCTCGTTGAAGGCAAGAAGAAAGGGAGGTTCTGCGCCAGCATACGGCTTTCGAGTCAGCCGCACGGGTACATGCATATAGCGCGCGCGAAGCGCGCGCCACATCGCCAACCGGTGTCACCCGCGATTGTCTGTTAGATGGCCGCAGGACGAGCCCTCACACTTGTCGGACCAGGCAACCAAATGGATCCGAGCCGGCATCGCAGTTCTATCTCCGCTCGGAGACCTATCCCACGTGACTCACCAGAGTTCTTGGATCGCCAATATGCGAGAGCTTTTCTCACTGACCGCGTGTCTTGTTACGACCGTGCTGATCACCGTCGCTCCGGCGTGCGCACAGGGTACACCGGCCGTTCTCGACCTGATTGCTGAGACTCCGTTTGTCCTCAGCCCTCGTGGTCACATCCTCGTTGATGTCGCACTAGATGGTCGCGATCCCGTTCCCTTTGCACTCGACACCGGCGCGGGCAGAACCGTCGTCAACCAAGCTCGTCTGATCGATCTGGGCCTCGAGCACAGGTCATCCACGCAAACCGTCCAGGGAGCGCACGATCGGTCCGCCTTGGGCTTCACCGACGTTGATTCCCTAACGGTTGGAGGGACGGCGCTGGGAGCCTTCGAACTGGCCACGATGGACCTGACGCACGTCGAAAGTGAGGATATGCCACTCTTCGGAGTCCTCGGGTTCGATATTCTGTCACGCTTCGATCTGATGCTGGACCTCGTGAATAACACCTTCTCGCTTTACTCCCCGGCTGACTCCCCGGATGACTGCTCCGTGTGCCAGGGCCCGATTTCAGTCCCCTTCGAGTTGGCCGAGGGCACACATATCCTCGTCGACTTGGCGATCAGTGGCCAGGCGATCGCAGCTGTCCTCGACACTGGTTCTGGCCGCACCGGAATGAACCCCCTCGGGGCAAGAGCACTTGGCATTGAGCTTCCGGCCACCATCCCTGACCGCCACGGTCCCGCGTTGCAGGTCGGGGAGATCATGTTGGGAGGCAAAACCCTTGCTCGCGACGTCATCGTCGGAGTCGTAGACCTCCCGGCCTTCAAGACTCTGGGGCTGGACAACCAGCCCGCCATACTTCTCGGCACGGGGACGCTTGCAGGACGCCGCGTTGGTATCTCCTACGGCCTGCGACGCCTGTCCGTCACGTAGGATCGGACTCGCCTCGCGTGTCCGATCACGGCTCGTGCGTGCTGACTTGCCAGATGGCAGACGCCCACCGCGCCGGTTCAATCGCCCGTTACATAGGTCATCCCGAGGCCCCACAAACGTCGCCTCCAGAAGGGTAACCGGGGGCATGCAACGTGTCGCAATTCTGCTGCAGTGAAACATGCTATCCGCGGATGCGACGCGCGACCTTTTCGTCCACCCGCGTCAGCAGCCTTTTCTGGTTGGGCGGTGCCGTCTACCGTGCTCTTCGTTCCATCATCTCGACCAGGCCCCGTGCACACTCCGAACGGGCAGCCGTGAGGTAGGTTGGCTCGTTCGGATGAAGCCGGTCTGGCACCTCAGCTTTTGCCGTCGCCTCCGCTATCTCAGCGAGGACTGACGCTCGCCATTCGAAGTGCTCTCGAAATTGGCCGGAGAGGTCACTGAGTTCGCCGTCTCGAAGCCCCAGGAACCGTACCTCCCTGGTGAGACCGAGATTGAACATCCCGGCCTGAGGCATTCCACCGTACTGGAAGTTCAGCGAGTCCAGTGGCCCGGCCAGGCGTTCATACTCTTCCACTGCCCGGGCGGCCACATCATCCGGAATCGCGAGAATCATGAGGCCGTCACATGGCGCGGCCCGGGGATCGCTTCGAGCCACGAGCAGTACCGGGGGTCGATCGAGGTCTGTGCCTACGAGCGACACATAAGGTCCGACCTCCTGTCGCAGTGCGACCCTGAGTGACGGGTCGGTGTGGGAGTTCGTCGGGCCCTCTGCCACCAGAACCGAGCTGCCGAAGTAGTCCTCTTCGCCGTAACGCAGGAGGTAGTCGGCATCGCCATCGCCATCGAGGTCGAGGTGGAGTACGGTGTGCGCCGCAATCTCCCATGGCGATAGATCTTGTGCAGTCACCTCGTGGCTGCGGGCCGTCCAGACTACCCCGAGCACGGCGACGAGTGATCCACACCGGACTCGTCGGCACCTTG
>JAOUPR010000165.1 GCA_029879725.1 Gemmatimonadota bacterium
CCCTCGGGGTGCGTACGTCGGAGAAGCGGCCCCACATCTCCGCCAGGTCGCCGGACACCTGGATCCCCTCCACGGTGTGGCTCTGGTTCAGATCGAAGGCCCCCAGGACGGCTGCCATGGCGGCGTGGAGGGGCTCGCTCCCCTGTATGGCCCCCGTCGGGGCGATGAACAGCACGTCGTCGGTGATGGTCTTCCGCCACTCCTCGAGATCCTTCTCGTTCTCGGATCGCTCCACCTCGTCGAAGAGGGCGCGGACCGCGGCTTCGTCGGCGGCGGGGTCGGTGGCGGAATCGACGTCGGTGTCGGACCCCGACGGGCCACAGGCGACGAAAGCCAGAGCAAAGACCACGGCGAAGGGCCTGGAAAGGCCACGGCGAAGGAATGGTCTTCTCGTCACGTTGCGCTCCTCTGTGCCTCGGTCAATTGATCGTGTACACGCTTGGCGTCTTCGATCATCTCGAATCCCGGGGACCGGAATCGACCCATCCCCGGCCTCCGTCTCAGAATCGGCCAGTCACGGGATCACCGAACGAACGTAGTCGCGCCCCCCTCACCCCAACCCCTCCAACGGCGGCCGCGGCATGGGCCGCAACTCCTGGACGATCCGCGCCAGCCCGAGGGCAGCGCCCTCCCCGAAGGGCCTCCCCACGATCTGCATCCCCACGGGGAGCGCGCGCTCGTCGAGGCCGCAGGGCACCGACGCGATGGGGAGCGAGGTGAGGCTCAGCACGAAGGTGGGCGCGAGCCAGTCGATGTACGTCTTCATGGGTCGGCCGTCCACGGTCTCCGGGTAGTTCTGCTCCACGGGGAAGGGAGGGACGGCCACGGTGGGGGTGAGGAGGTGGTCGTAGCGCTGGAAGAAGTCTCGGAACCAGTGCCACATCCGTCCCCGCACCTGCTCCGCCCACGCGTGCTCCTCGGTGGTGACCTTCAGCCCCGCGCGGATGTTACCCGCCACATTGGCGCCGAGGCCATCGAGACGGTCGAGGTGCTTGTGGTGGTGGGCCACCATCCAGTATCCCCGGAGGTGGAGAAAGGCCTTCCACCCCTCGGAGAGATCCATCTCGATCTCGTCCACGGTGGCTCCGGCCTCGCGGAGCGCCTGCACGGTGGCGTCGCACACCGCCCGCACGCCGTCGTCCATCCCGATCCCCGCGGGATCCGGGCAGTACGCGACGCGCAGCCCCTCCACACGGGCACCGGCCATGGCGGCCATGATGCTGCCGGGGCCGCCTGGCATCGCCTGGTGCACGGGACAGAGGGGGCTGGGCCCGGAGATGGCCTCCAGCACCATGGCCAGGTCCTCGGCGGTGCGTGCCATGGGGCCCGTCACCTGGAGGTCGTCCCAGAGGTAGTCGGAGGGCCAGGTGGGCACCCGCCCGGGCGAGGGGCGGATCCCCACGATGCCGCAGAAGGCCGCGGGGAGGCGCAGCGACCCGCCCAGGTCCGTCCCCTCGGCCACGGCGATCATCCCCGTGGCCAGCCCCACCGCCCCGCCTCCGGTGGAGCCGCCTGCGCTGAGGTCGGGGTTCCAGGGATTGCGGGTGCGACCGAACACTTCGTTGAAGGTGTTCCCCCCGGCGGCGAACTCCGGGGTGTTGGTCTTCCCCACGATCACGGCGCCCGCCTGGCGGAAGCGCTGCACCACCAGGGCGTCCTCCTCGGGCACGTGGTCCGCGTACAGCGGCGAGCCGAAGGTGGTGCGCACCCCCTTCACCGGGGTGACGTCCTTGATCCCCACGGGGAGGCCGAAGAGGGGTGGGAGATCCGCCCCTCCCCGCTTCGCACTCGCCTCCAATGCCCGAGCCTCGTCCAGCGCCGCCGCATTGAGGGTGACGACGGCGTTGAGCGTTCCGTTGTACCGCTCGATGCGCTCCAGGCTCGCCTCCACCACCTCCACCGGCGAGACCTCCCCCGCCCCGACGAGGCGGCGGATCTCCGTTGCGCTGAGGAGGGTGAGATCTCCGTCCATCAGTCGTCGAGGAAAGCGACGGCCCTGGCGAAGGCGGCCTCGCCGCCCTTGAAGTTCCAGGGGAAGATCCCGATGGTCATCCGCCTGTTCTGGAGCTCAGGCGCCCCGATGTCGCCTCCCAGGTTCTCCGCGTGCATGCAGTTGTAGGGGAAGAGGGCGTTGTGAGCCAGCTGATAGTCGGAGTCGGGGAAGAGCTTGGCGATCCCGTCCTCACCGAACTTCTCCACGCACTTCGCGCGCACGCGGTCGCAGTGGCCGTGCATCCCCTTACCGAGGAAGCGCCCGATGGGAAGGTTCATGGGATGGTCGGTGGAGACGGCGTCCACCGCCCAGATCTTGATCTCCTTTTCCAGGAGCCAGGGGATCATGTCGGGGTGGGGCCCCGGGTGCCGGTGCACGTAGCGCTCCTCGTCGGCCTCATCGCCGAACTGGCCGAAGCGGTGCCACCCGGTGTGGAGCACCAGGATGTCTCCGTTCTTCACCTCGACCTTGGACTCGATCATCTCCGGAGTATAGATGTCCAGATCGTCCATCTCGACGGTGAGGTCCACGATGACGCCGGGGCCGCAGAGCCACTCCATGGGAATCTGGTCGATGGTCATCCCGTTGGTGACGAAGTGGCGGGGTGCGTCGAGGTGGGTGCCCATGTGGTTGGACGTCATGATGTACTGGGCGTTCACCCCGTGCTCCGACTTCCGCTTGATGTACTTCACCTCGAAGGGCGGGTAGTAGGGCCAGGCGAAGGAATCCTGGTTCAGGGGCTGGGAGAGGTCGTACAGCTTCATGGTGATGATCTCCTGTATTTGCGC
>JAOUPR010000045.1 GCA_029879725.1 Gemmatimonadota bacterium
GCAATCCGTATCCACCGGACATCTACGGAGTACGCGTCGGGAAGCTCCCCACGGCCGGCGGCGCGCCCACCCCGACAGCCCCCGTGACGCCATCCGCCGATTATTGAAGCGTCAACGGAAGACTGGAGGGGAAACTGCCCATGCTACACCATATGAAACACGGCCACGGAAGCGGACATCCGGGGATGGTCCGTGACTTCGACAACGCTCCTTTCCTGGTGATCTGGGAAACCACCCAGGCGTGCGATCTCGCCTGCAAGCACTGCCGCGCCGAAGCCCAGCCGCTCCATCATCCGGACGAGCTCACAACCGAGGAGGCCAAGAAGCTCCTCGACGACGTGCGGCGCTTCGGACCCATCATCTTCGTCTTCTCCGGCGGCGACTGTCTCAAGCGCCCCGACATCGTGGAGCTCACGCGATACGGGAGCGAGCTCGGGCTGCGCATGGCCATCACGCCGGCCACCACCCCGCTCTGCACCACCGAAAAGCTCCGGGAGCTCAAGGAAGCCGGGCTGGCCCGGTTGGCCGTGAGCCTGGACGGGTCTTCGGCGGAGGTGCATGACGAGTTCCGGCAGGTGCAGGGTTCGTTCGGCCACGGCCTGCGCATCCTGGAGACCGCCCGCGAACTGGGGATCTCCACCCAGGTGAACACCGTCGTGGCGCGCCACAACGTGAACGACTTCACCGTCATGGCGAATCTCCTGGCCGACCTGGGCATCGTCTTCTGGGAGGTCTTCTTCCTGATTCCCATGGGGCGGGCAAGCGCCGAGGACGTGGCCGGAGCCGAGGCGTTCGAGAACGTCTTCGAAGAACTGTACGACCTGGCCAAGACGGTCCCCTTCGACATCAAGGCGACGGCGGCCCCCCACTACTCCCGGGTGGTCATGAAGCGCCAGGTGGCGGAGCAGCGCGCCGGAACCCGGACCGCCGCCGCCGACGTGCTCACCGATGGTGTGGAGCACTCGAGGAAGGACGGAATCGGGCGCGCGCGGAGCGTGAACGACGGCGACGGGTTCCTCTTCGTCAGCCACGTCGGCGAGATCTTCCCGTCCGGATTCCTCCCCAGGTCGGCGGGGAACGTCCGCACCGACGACCTCGTGGAGACGTACCGCACCGCGCCCCTCTTCGTGCAGCTTCGCGACAAGAGCCTCCTCAAGGGGAAGTGCTCGGTGTGCGAATACCTGAACGTGTGCGGAGGAAGCCGCGCGCGGGCCTTTGCCGTGACCGGTGACCCGCTGGAATCCGAGCCCTTCTGCGCGTACGTGCCGCCGAAGTACCAACGCATGGTGGAGGCGGGAGAAGCGCAGCCCGTGGACGAGTACTTCCGGGAACGGGCCCTGGCGCACGGGATTCCCCTCCCCGTGGTGGAGGAGCCCCGGGTCAGCGTCTGACCGGGGCCCTCCCCAGGATCTCGTCCAGCACCGTCCGGGCCCGGGCCAGCCGGCCCGGGATCCCCGGGCGGGTCTCCCAGTTGGCCGCCAGATGGATCCCGGCCGGGAGCTCCATCCCCGCCAGCGCCTTCCACGAACGATCCCAGGCCGGCATCCGCTCGCGGGTGACGGAGACGACGCCGGCGTCGTACCCCGTGCACCGCCGGAACTCGTCCACCGCGAGGGTCCCCAGCTGGGCATCGTCGAGGTCCACCACTTCCGGATGGGTGGCCCCCCCCAGGTAGGCCGTGTAGACGTTGGCCCGCCCGAAGAGGGAGTCGTTGTAGGTGACGCCGCGCAGCGCGCGCCGCTCACCCAGCGACACCTGGAAGCCCAGCCCCTCCAACTCCGTCTCGGCGTGGAGGTGCACTACCCCCAGGGGATTGTACTGGAGCGTGGCGATCCGCTCCGCCGCGTCCGGAGCCACCGGCGCGAGGATCCGCGCGGTGACGGGAGCGGGTGCGGTGAGGATCACCGCCTCGCAATCGAAGGCTCCCGTCTCCGTCTCCAGGCGCCACCCGGCGGCGGTGCGTGAGAGCCCCCGCACGGGCTCGTTGCGGCGCACGCGGTCTCCCAGCGACGCCGCCAACGCGTCGGGGAGGGTCTGCATTCCCCGCGCGAAGGAGCACGCCGGCGGCGGGGACACGCTCCCGCCGCGGCCCAGGAAGGTGAGGACGAGGCTGCGCCCCACGTCGAACTCCCTCAGGACGTGGCCCAGGGAGAGTTCCACGATCATCTCCGCCGGATCGGAGGCGTAGAGCCCTCCGTAGAGCGGACCCACGATGTTCTCGTAGAACTCCCGGCCGAACTTCCTGGTGAAGAGGCCCGCCACCGACTCGTCGCCCCGGGCCCCCCGGGTGAAGGGCTCCAGCATCATGCGAAGCTTTGCCGGAAGGCTCACGATGTCGGAGGTGACGAAACCGCGCGCCGAAAAGGGGACGCGGCGGAGCTTCCCCTTCCGGTAGACGAACAGGCCCAGCCCCTCCGGAGCCGTCACGACCTGATCCTGAAGCCCCAGGTCGTCGATGAGATCCACCACACCCCGGGTCAGGCGGGCACGCTGAGGGCCCCAGTCCAGGAGGTGGCCGTCCACCTCCTGACTGCGAATGACCCCACCGGTCCTTCCCGATGCCTCGAGGACGACGAACTCCGACCCGTTGCGGGCCAGCTCACGGCCCACCGCGAGACCGGTGATCCCCCCGCCCACCACCGCGATCATGCGCCGTGCGGCCTCCCGCCGGACTCGGCCTCGGCGGCCTCGGCATCGGGCGAGATGAAGGGGCTGGGCGGAAGGTCCCGGGCCCCGTTCGTGCACCACGAACCCGGGCTGCACCGGCACGGCGTCAGAGCGGTGGCGCCCCCGCCGTGGATCTCCACCGCCGAGCGCACCAGTCGCGACAGCACGCCGATGAATCGCGGGTCGTCATGGGGTACGGGCACCCGGTAGAGCGTCTTCCCCTGTTCCTCGATGAACTCGTTCAACTCGTGGTCGAGTTCGGCCAGGGTCTCGGACTGCTCGTGGATGAAGCTCACCGCGTCGACCACGAGATTCGTCTCGGTCAGCGACTCGATGAGGGGCTCGTTGTCGGGCTGGGTCCAGAGGATGCGGCGGTTGGTGTGGTTCTGGAAGCCCACCGCGTGCCGGTCGGCGCCCAGCGCCTCCGCGATGTCCCGGCAGTGCTCCTCCACGTATCGGTCGTATCGGTTCCCCACCCTGAGATACTTGATGGGCGTCCCGTGGGCCGAGAAGTAGAGAAGGGTGTCGGGATCACGCAGATCGAGGCCGTTGGCCTCCACGAACCCGCGGATGTGGTCCACCCGCATGGCGAGGTAGTCGGGATCGGAATGCCATCCGCTGAGCCCCACGAAGGGGATGTCCCACCCCATCTCGTCCATGGCCCGGCGGACGTCGTCCAGAGCGGCCACGTTGGTGGAATGCCCGCACATGGGGTACACGGGGAGCCCCACGAGGAGCTCCACGCCGTCTTCCCTGGCGCGGGCGACGCCTTCCGCCACGAAGGGGTCGGTGAACTGGAATACCGAGTAGGTGTGCACGTCCCACCCGCCCCCCTCCAGCGCTTCGTGAAGGAGGCGCGCCTGCTCGTCGGACTGGGCGTTGAGCGGGGAGCCGCCGATGGCCTGGTACTCCTCCAGGAGACCCGGAGCCCGGTCCATGGCCAGCTTCCTGGCGCGGGCCAGGAACGCCTCGTCGAGGTGATTTTCGAGAGACGCGTTCTGGAGGAAGATCCGCTCCAGGAAGGGTGTGATGGTCTCCAGCGTGGGTTCCGCCGGCTCACCGAAATTGATGACGAGGACGCCGATCCTCACTCCTGCCTCCTTATGTCGGTTTCTTGCTATGCGAACGATCCGGCGGTCCTCTCGTGGACGTGATCCACGAGGAGGGCGACGCGGTCCGGATCGGTGTGGCGATTGATTCCGTGTCCGAGGTTGAAGACGTGCCCCGCCAGTCCCTTCGCTTCCTCCAGGACCGCGTCGATGGACGCGCGGAGATCCTCTTCGGACGCGAAGAGCGCCGCCGGGTCGAGATTCCCCTGGAGAACCGCGCTCGACCCCAGGGTGGCCCCCGCCCGGGAGAGAGGCAGGGTCCAGTCGATTCCGTAGACGTCCACCTCCAGCTCCTTGACCGCCTCCAGGAGCGTGGCGCCCCCGTTGGCGAAGTAGATGATGGGCCGGTCGGTGGAGGCGCGGATCTCCGCCACCGTGCGCTTCAGGACGGGCAGGACGAACCGCCGGTACTCGGCCGGCCCGAGGAGCCCGACCCACGAGTCGAAGAGCATGACCGCGTTGGCTCCGGCCTCGGCCTGGGCCACCATGTATCGCGCCATGGAGCGGCCCAGGACGTCCAGGAGCGCCCCGGCGGCCTCGGGCTCCTCACGGAGGAAGCGCCTGGCCCACATGAACTCCTTGGACCCGCCCCCCTCCACCAGGTAACAGAAGAGGGTGAAGGGCGCCCCGGTGAAGCCGATGACCGCCCGGTCGGCGCTCAGTTCCGAGCGGACGATACGGATGGTGTCGAGCACGAAGGGCATCCCTTCCTCCGGCACCAACTCCCGTATGCGCGCGACCTGCACGGCGCTCCGCACGGGCTCCTGGATGACCGGCCCCGGCGCGAACTCGACCGGTACCCCCATGGCCTCCAGTGGAGTCATGATGTCGCTGAAGAGGATGGCCGCGTCCAGCGGAAAGCGCTCCATGGGCTGGAGGGTGATCCGCGCCGCGATCTCGGGGGTCTTGGTCGCCGTGAGGAAGTCCACCTCCTCGCGCAGCGCCCGGTACTCGGGGAGATACCGCCCCGCCTGGCGCATGACCCATATCGGGGTGTGAGCACGGGGGAGTCCCCGGCAGGCGCGTTCGAAGACGGTGAGGGAGGCGTGGTCATTCATGGTCGGTCATTCCCGAGATGACTTCCTCCGCGCTCGCCAACGTTCGGCCGATCTCGTCCGCCGTATGGGCGGCGGACCAGAACCATGCCTCGAAGGCGCTGGGCGGGAGGTAGATCTCCCGGTCCAGCATGGCGTGGAAGAAGGTGTTGAAGCGGTCCCCGGCGGACGCCGCGGCGGTGGGCCAGTCCGTGACGGGGGTGTCGGAGAAGAAGAGCGACCCCATAGCGCCCACCCGGTTCCACACCAGGGGAACGGACACGCGCCCGGACATCTCCTCGAAGCCGCGGTCGAAGGCGGCGCCGAGCGCCTCCACCTGCTCGTAGACCTCGGGGTGCTCCTGGATGTATCCCAGCGCGGCCAGACCCGCCGCCACCGCCAGGGGATTCCCCGAGAGCGTGCCCGCCTGGTACACCGGGCCGTCGGGCGCGATGAGCCGCATGAGCTCCTCCTTCCCGCCGTACGCGCCCACGGGAAGCCCGCCGCCGATGACCTTCCCCAGGGTGGTGAGGTCGGGATCGATCCCGTAGAGCCCCTGCGCCGACGTGGGTCCCACGCGAAAGCCGGTCATGACCTCGTCGAAGATGAGGAGCGCGCCGTGGCGGGTACATACCTCCCGCAGGCCCGGGAGGAATCCTTCCACCGGAGGAATGCACCCCATGTTCCCCGACACGGGCTCCACGATGACCGCGGCGATGTCGTCTCCCACGGCGTCGAAGAATGCCCCGACGGACTCCAGGTCGTTGTACTCGGCCACCAGGGTGTGGGCCGCCGTCTCCGCCGGCACGCCCGGGCTGGACGGAACGCCCAGCGTCGCCGCGCCGGAGCCCGCCGCCACCAGGAAGGCGTCTCCGTGCCCGTGGTATCCGCCGCGGAACTTGATCACGCGGTTCCGGCCCGTGGCGGCCCGCGCCAGTCGGATCGCGCTCATGGTGGCCTCGGTCCCGGAGTTGACCAGCCGCACCACGTCCACCGACGGCACCATCTCCACGATGCGCTCGGCCAGTTCCACCTCGCCCGCGGAGGGCGCTCCGTACGAGGTCCCCCGGAAGAGGGCGCGTTCCAACGCGCCGCGTATGGCGGGGTGGTCGTGGCCCAGGAGCATGACCCCCCACGAACCCATGTAGTCGAGGTAGCGGGTCCCGTCCACGTCCTCCATGTAGGCGCCGCGCGCCGACCGGATGAAGCGCGGGGTTCCCCCTACGCTCTTGAAGGCGCGCACCGGGCTGTTCACCCCACCGGGGATCACCCGGCGGGCGCGCTCGAACAGCTCTTCACTCTGAGTCATCTCGATTCCTCTCCGCGTCCTATTTCCAGATCATCGTCGTCCCGCCCGTGCGCGTGCACGGCGCGAACCACCGCTTCGACCAATCCGCCGAATCCAGCTTCCTCGGCCACCACCACCTCGTGGACGCCCCGATCTCGCAACGCCCTCGCCGTGGTGGGCCCGACCGCGCAGACCGCCACACCGGACAACGCATCCGCCAGATCACCGTCGAAGGTGGCCGCCAGCGCCTCCACCGAGGAGGGGCTGGCGAAGGTGACGGCATCCACGCCGCCGGCGAGAGCGGCGCGTACCCCGTCGGCACGGGGCGGCACCACCACGGTACGATACGCCTCCACCCGCTCGACGGTGGCGCCGACCGCCCCGAATTCGTCCTCCACCGTGGGGAGCGCGCGATCGCCGGCAGGGAAGAGCACCCGCCGCCCCGCCAGGGACTCCACGGCGTCGACCGCCGCGGCGAGCCCCGATGCCCCGGCGCCCCTCCCCACCACGTCCGGTACGTACCCCGCGCTCCGGAGAGCCGTGGCGGTGGAGGGTCCCACGGCCGCGACCCGGACCCCGGGATCCACGATCCCTCCATGGGTCACCACGCCGTGCACGGCCCGGGGACTGGTGAAGACGATCCACCGATGGACGCCCCCCTCGGCGAGGCGGCTCCGAAGCACGTCGGGGTCCGTCGGGCCCTCGAAGCGGTGGGTCGCCCAGCTGAGCACGCGCGCGCCTTCCTCTTCGAGTGCACCGGTGAGTGCGTCCGGCGCCGCCTCGCCGCGGGTGGTGGCGATCACCTTCCCGTGGAGGCGGCCCGTCACCCTTGCACCAGGCTCCTGACGCCGGGGTGGGTCAGCAGCCCTTCGGCCACGGCACGCCCCAGAGCCACGGCCTCCTCCGGTCGTCCCGACTCGACCGCCCTGAACACCTCCGCCGGTGACGCCACCGCTCCGCGTACCTCCATCACGCCGCCCCGCAGGCGCGCGAGCACACCCACGGGAGCCTGGCACCCCGCCCCGAGGTCGTGCAGACACGCCCGTTCGGCGGTGATCTCCCACCATGTGTCGACGTGGTTCACGGCGGCGACGGCGGCCCGGGTCGCTTCGTCGTCCTCACGGACCTGGATCCCCACCGCGCCCTGGCCACCCGAAGGCACCACCTCGGCGCAGTCGAGATGCTCCGTGATGTGTTCCCCCAGCCCCAGACGGCGGAGCCCGGCCGCGGCGAGGACGATGGCGTCGTACGTGCCGCTCCGGAGCTTCTCCAGACGGGTGGGTACGTTCCCCCTCAGATCCAGGAAGTCCAGATCGGGACGAAGGTGCCGGAGGAAGGACTTCCTTCGCACGCTGGCCGTTCCCAGCTTCGCCCCCTCCGGGAGTCCGGCCAGCCCCACGCCGGAGGCGCTCACGAGGACGTCGCGAGGGTCCTCCCGGGGAAGGAAGGCTCCCATGGCGAGCCCCGCGGGCATGCTCGACGCGAGATCCTTCGAGGAATGCACGGCGAGATCCACCCGACCGTCCAGAAGGGCGTCTTCGAGCTCCTTGGTGAAGAAGGACTGCCCGAGCGCCGGGGTGAGGGGAACGTCCTGGATCCGATCTCCGGACGTCGTGATCTCCACGATCTCGATGACGATGCCGGGGTTCGCCCCCACCATCGCTTCTCTCACCATCTTCGCCTGGGCCAGGGCCAGAGCCGACCCTCTCGTTCCCAGACGGACCGTCATGACCCGGCCGCTCGTTCCGAGGGTGCGGGCTCCGTGGCATCGAGACCGAAGATGGTCTCCACGCTCGCCAGGATCGCCCTCCCTTCCTCGCTGTGCGGATCCGCTTCCCTCAGGGCCACGGTGGGACGGTGGAGGATGGTGCGGGTGAGGGAGTGGGCGAAACGCTCCAGCAACTCCCGTTCGGCCTGGCCGAGCCCTCGTCCGTGCCGGTCCACCTCCTTGGCGGCCAGCTCGAGGACGTGCTCGCGGACGGCCTTCACCACGGGCACGGCCCCACGGGTCCGGGCCCATGCCACGTACCGCTCCACCTCTTCCACCACGATGGCCTCGGCGAGGGGAACCTGCGCGCAGCGCGCCTCCTTGGCCTCCGCGACCCGCTGATGGATGATCTCCAGATCGAAGACCTCCACCCCGTCCATCTCGTCGATGTCGGTGTGGAAATTGCGGGGATGCGCGAGGTCGAGGAAGTAGCTCGGGATCGGCTTCCCGGCCGCACGGAGATCCCGAAGCGGCTCGGCGTCCAGGATCCGATCCGGTGCCGTCACGGCGCCCACCACGAGATCCACGGTGGAGAGCAACTCTCCCGCCTGGTCCAGCGTGTGGGCGGTGGCACCCAGCCCATGAGCCAGCTTCTCGGCACGATCCAGCGTACGATTGGCCACGGCGATGCGCGTCACCCCGGCCTTCTTCAGGAGTCCCGCGATGAGGGCGCCGGTGTCCCCCGCGCCCAGAACGAGCACGCGCAGGTCCTCGAGCTTCCCGATCCTCCTCTGGAGGAGCTGCACGGATGCGCCGGCGAGAGAGGCCGCCCCGCGCCCGATCTCGGTCTCCGTCCGCACCCTCTTCCCCGCCCCGACCGCGCTCTGGATCAGGCGGTTCAGCATGGGTCCGGCCGTCTCTCCCAGGGCGGTCCCGCCGAGTGAGTCCCTTACCTGCCCCAGGATCTGTGCCTCGCCCTGGACGACGGACTCGAGTCCGCCCGCCACCCGGAACGCGTGCATCACCGCTTCTTCGCCCGTCAGGGAGTAGGAATGCTCCTCCAGCTTCTCCACGGGAATCCCCGTCTCGCGGGCCATGAGGCGCTGGAGCATCCGCGTCGCCCGCCAGGGGTGCTCGGCGACCCCGTAGACCTCCAGCCGGGCGCAGGTGGCCAGGACCAGGGACTCCTTCATGAGGCATCCCGGACCGGTGAGCTCGGCGAGCGCGCTCCGGATCCGGTGCGCTTCGACGTGCATCTGCTCGCGAAGCGACGCCGACGCCACCGAGTGGCTGGTGCCCAGGACGAAGAGGTTGACCATCAGCCCAGTGTCTCCAACCACGCGGCGGGAGTCATGTGGATCCCCGTGTGCAGCGGTGTGTCGGCCTTGGTGTAGCGACGGGCCTCCGTGTCCCGGAGGTCGTAGACCAGGCGAGAGAAGAGCGCCAGATCGTCGGTCTCGTACACCACCACGAACTCCTGGTCCTGGAGGCCGAAGGAGTAGAGGAGGAGCTGCGTGATGTCGCGGAACTGCTTCCCGATACGGATGTGCTCGTTCATCATCCCCTGGCGGGTCTCCCGCCCGAAGAGATACCAGTCCGCCGTCTTCGTGAAGGGGTAGGCGATGAGGTACGGTGAGCGCGTCTCGGCGAAGGGATCGATCTCCTGGGCCGAGCGCGCCTTGCTGTACTCGGACGGCCGCGTCATCCCCCACAGGGAGTGCACCGGCGACACCAGCGCCCGGAAGGGAGCCTCGGCCTTCGCCCGCGCGGAGAAGAAGGTGGCCGGCATCTCCACCGACGACACCGGATGGGAAGTCCAGACGAGGACGTCGCTCTCCGTCTCGAGCCCCTGCGTGAGGTAGAGTTGCGTCTCCTGGGCGGAAGCAGCCAGGGCTTCGTACCACCCCTCGGCCCGCTCCCGGCGCTCCGCTCCCTCCAGCGCCCAGAAGGCGGGCGAGAAACGGTACGTGGTGAAATGGCCGAGTACCGGTACCATCTCCTCCGACATGGGCTGCTCCGTGTTGCTCATGATTCCGTCATCCAAAGCGCCGCATCGAGCGCGTGGTATGTGATCACCAGATCGGCGCCGGCCCGGCGGAAGGCCGTGAGCGTCTCCATCACCACCGCTCGCTCGTCCACCCATCCCCGTTCCGCCGCCGCCTTCACCATGCTGTATTCACCACTCACGTTGTAGACCGCGAGGGGCATCTCCGGGAACGTGTCCCGGGTGCGACGCACCACGTCGAGGTACGCCAGCCCCGGCTTCACCATGAGGATGTCGGCTCCCTCCGCCACGTCCTGTTCATGCTCGCGCATGGCTTCGCGGGCGTTGGCGGGATCCATCTGATGGCTCCGGCGGTCCCCGAACCGGGGAGCGCCGCCCGCGGCGTCGCGGAACGGTCCGTAGTACGCGGACGCGAACTTGGCCGAGTAGGCCAGGACAGGAACGTGATCGAAGCCTTCGCCATCGAGGGCGTCACGGATCGCGAACACCATCCCGTCCACCATGGCCGACGGTGCGACGATGTCGGCTCCGGCCCGGGCGTGGGAGACCGCGGTCGCCGCCAGACGTTCGTCGGTGGGCCCCACGAGAAGGGCGCCGTCGTCGTCCAGGATCCCGCAGTGACCGTGCTCGGTGTACTCGCAGAGGCAAACGTCGGTGATGATCACGCCTTCGTAGCCGGCCCCCCGGAGGGCGCGCACCCCGCGCTGCACCACTCCGGTATCCGCGTCGGCCTGGGAGCCCCGGGCGTCCTTCTCGGCCGGGATCCCGAAGAGGAGAACGGCACCTATGCCCAGCCCATCCGCCCGCGCGGCCACCTCCGCCACCCGCTCCACCGGCCAGCGATGCACGCCGGGCATGGAGGGGATCTCCACCACGTCGTCGTCGACTTCGGTCACGAAGATGGGCAGGACCAGATCGTCGGGACCCACCCGGGTCTCCCGGACCAGGGCCCGGAGCCGGGGCGTCCTCCTCAGTCTGTTGAGCCGCTCGACCAAGCTGTTCTCCGTGGTGACGCAACCTGTCTGCAGCGCGGTGGATCCGCACTCCAACAATGCTATCGGGAGGCGAATTCCGGTATCGGGAGATTCCCGGGCGCCGACTCCGTAATATCCCGGATACCCGCACCGTCATTGGATTTTTCGCGCCAGGTCACCCGAAGAGTATCGGTCCCGGACGTGCTCCGCTGAACGAGGCGCGCCTACACGCGCGACGACGGGCAGAGGTGGGAGAGGGCGCACGCCTCGCACCGGGGCTTCCGCGCGGAGCAGACCCGTCGCCCATGCCAGATGAGGAGGTGGGACAGGAGCGTCCACCGCTCACGGGGAAAGACGTCCATGAGGTCCACCTCGATCTTTTCCGGCGTGGTCGCCGCGGTGAAGCCCAAAAGGGTGGAAAGCCTCTTCACGTGCGTGTCGACCACCACCCCTTCGTCCAACCCGAACGCGTTGCCCAGGATCACGTTGGCGGTCTTGCGGCCCACCCCCGGGAGGACCGACAGCTCGGCCATGGTCTTCGGCACGTCGCCGCCGTGATCGCCCATGAGTCCACGGGCGAACCCGATGATGTTGCGCGCCTTGTTGCGGAAGAACCCGGTCGAGCGCACGAGATCCTCCACGTCCTCCTGGCCGGCATTGGCCAGCGCGCGGGCGTCGGGGTACCGGCGGAAGAGCGCCGGAGTGACCATGTTGACCCGCTCGTCGGTGGTCTGGGCGGACAGGATGGTCGCCACGGCGAGTTGGAAGGCGTCCACGTGGTCGAGCTCGCAGTGCGCGTCGGGGTATTCCGCGGTCAGGATGTCGAAGATCTCTCCCGCCCGCTCCTTCCGTGCCTTCTTCGATTCACGGGGCATGAGGCGCCTCGATCCGGCACCACTTCGCCGCCGAGGGGATCGGCTGACCCGGGGCGGGCTCGCCGCCGGGAACGCGCTCCCCCACCCCGAGCGATCCACCGGCCATGGCGGAAAACACCCGTGCCAGGAGCTTGAGTACCTCGCCGGCGGTCGCGATGGAGTGGAGCCCCGCGAGCTCGCTCCCGGGGAGGGTGGCAGCGAAGTCCGGCCCCTCGTCACGCGCCTCCTCCTCCAACCAGCGTCCCGATTCCCTCAAGGGCGCACCGGGAACGGGCACCACGGTGAACCCCTCGCGGTCCCCCCGGATCCCCAGGACGAGGAGCACATGGAGGATCTTCCGGAGAGGCTCTTCCGTCCAGAACATCCCGTCCACCGACTCGGCGGCGTCCCCGCCTTCGGATCCCATCCAGAACATGTGCTGGGGAAGCTGGAGGTACCCCGCTCCATGGGGGAGCTCCCATTCCGACGCCGTGAACCGTCCGTCCACGGCGTGACGAGCGGCGGCCACGGAGAGGAGATGGGGGCGGGCTCCACCGCCGTGCAGGTTGTACCCGTGGTAGAGGAGGGTACCCAGCTCCGCCGACCCGGCGGGCCCACCGGCAGGGTCCCGGAGCTCCGTGAGCACGCTTCCCACGCTCCCCAGGAGGGTGAACTCATGGGGATCCCGGGGGTCCAGCCCCCTCGCCACGGACTCCTCCCGGATGGGCGCGAACACGACGTCCGCGTCGGGGAAGGCGATCTCGAAGGGAGTGATCCGGAGGTAGTCGTCGTGGAGGGACATGGCGACAGGCTACCCCGCGTCCGGGGCGGGTTCCACCCGGACCACCGACTCCAGGATCCGCGGTGTGTAGCCGCCCCCCAGCCGCTTCACGTCTTCCCACCAACTCCTGCGCCGGACCAATACCACCTCCAGCGCCTCCGCGGCGCCCGTCCCGATCCCTTCGATCCACAGGAAATGGACGTCCCCCAACTCTTCGGGACGCGGCGTGCGATACACCTCTCCCCGCCAGGAGAATTCCACGTGGGTGGCCGCCTCGAAGGCGGACGCCTTCCAGATCTGCTCCACGTAGTAGCGCTCCTCCACCCTGAACACCCCCGGCTCGATCTCGTCGCCGTGCTCGAAGTACCACGGATCGAAGGGGAGCCCTTCGTCCCGCCGGAACGTCTCGTCCGCGGCGTAGTCCACCCCCTCCAGGGCGTCGTCTCCCGCCAGCGACTCCAGGTGGTGGCGAACTTCGTGGGTGAGGGTCTCCCAGAGCTCCTCCTCCCAGTCGAACCCGGGATCGTCGGCGGCCAGGGCGCGGAACGACCCCCAGTAGAGAGCCACCACCGAGCGGAGCGTGTCCGGACCCTCCCATTCGGACGGGTAGGACTCGGTGATGCACTCCCCCAGCGTATAGACGCCTTCCTGCGTGGGATGCCGGAGCGCCTTCTTCTCCACGACCAATCCGTCCACTCCCTCCCGGAACGCCGACGGAATGGCGGCGAACGCCCTCCGGGCCGCGCCTTCGAACTCACGGAAAGAAGGAAAGTCCTTCACCGAGGGCTACTCCCTGCCATGCGGAGCCATGGTACCCCGGACGCCGGTCTCCCCTACCCCTCGCCGGAGGCCGCCTCGTGCGCCGCCAGCGACCGGACCAGCCACCCGTTGGCGAGGAGGAGCACCACCAGGGCCACCCCCCACTGGATCAGAACGGACCCGATGTTGTAGGGGCTGAACAGCGTCCAGGTGGACGCGAAGTCGTCGCCGCGCGCGCTCCACAACCACCACGCCATGAGGACCACGGCCTCCACCGCGATGAGGCGCACCAGCCAGTCCCACCACGCGCCGACATGGATGTCCGACCCCTCGTGGTTGATGAACTGCTCGCGCCACCGGGTCACCCCGTACTTCAGGACCGCGAAAGCGAAGAAGAATCCGGAGAGCATCAGGCCCACGCCCCACACCCAGTCCTGGTTCTGGAACATCCCCATCTTCAGCGCGCTGGGGATCCCGAAGAGGATCCCGGCCGAGCCCACCAGGGTGATGGCGCGCCGGCGGGAGAGCCCGAGATCCATGAGCACCCGGCTGGCCAACTCCACCATGGCCACCAGGCTCGTCCACGCGGCGAAGACCAGGGCCAGGAAGAAGATCGCCTGGAAGAACCTTCCTCCCGGGATCTGGGCGAAGAGTTGGGGGATCCAGATGAAGGTCAGACCCTCGTTCCCCGCCCCGACGATCTCGCCGGCCGCGTCGGGCATGACGGAGAACACGGTGCACAACACCATGATTCCCGCCAGGAGCGACATGGCGTTGTTGCCGAACCCGATGACGAAGGCGTTGAGGGCCGTGTCCTCCTTCGACCGCATGTAGATGGCGTACGTGAGGACGAGCCCCCATCCGGCGCCCGTGTCCCATGCGTTCTGCGTGAGCGCCTGCAACCAGATCTCGTAGTTCCCCAGCGCAGCCCAGTCCGGCGTGAAGAGGAACGCCAGACCCTTCGACGCGCCGGGAAGGGTGAGGGCCTTGATGGCGAGCACCACCACGAGGACGATGAGGCTCGGGATGAGGATGCGGGCGGCGGCCTCGATCCCCTTCACCCCCTTCGATACCACGAAGATGGCCAGGCCCATGGCCACCACGTGCGTGACCACCGCCTCCGGGGTGGATTGGAACCCTTCCCAGAAGGCGCCCGGAGCGGCGCCGGGAACGTCGCCCGTGAGGGTGGCGACGAAGAAGCGGAGGGTCCACCCCATGACCACGCTGTAGTAGAACATGATGGCGGTGGCGACCAGCGCGATCCACGCTCCCATCCACGCGAACTTCGGTCCCAGCGTCTTCACGAACGCGCCCACGGGGCCGAAGCGCGTGGCCTTCCCCATGGCGAACTCGAGGATCAGGAGCGGAATGGACCAGGCGATGAGGAACACGGCCCACGCCACGAGGAAGGATCCCCCTCCGTTGGTGGCGGCGATGCGCGGGAAGCGCCAGATGTTACCGGTGCCCACCGCCATTCCCAGCATGGCCAGGAGCATACCCCAACGTGAACTGAAGACCTCGGATCGGGATGCCACGGTCGTCCCCCCTTCCTGGGCGTCGTATGTCTACCGCTCCCCCGTCCGGGGGCCGGCGGCAAGTATACGGGGACCCGGGGCCTCGTGCCACGGAGGAGTCCATCCGGGCCCGAAGGACGGTCAGCCGGCGAGACGCTCCCGGATCCAGCCCACCACCTGGTCGAGTCCGACCCGCACCTGCTCCATGGAGTCCCGCTCGCGGATGGTCACCGTTCCCTGCTCGGCGGTCTCGCCGTCCACGGTGATGCACCACGGGGTGCCCGCCTCGTCCTGCCGGCGGTACCGGCGCCCGATGGCGCCGGCGGCGTCGTAGAAGGCGGGAATCGCGGCCTTCCGCAGATCCGCCTGGAGCTTCAGGGACAACTCGGGAAGCCCGTCCTTCTTGACCAACGGGAAGACGGCGGCCTTGAGAGGAGCCACCCTCGGATGGAGGCCCAGGACGACCCGGACCTCCCCTTCCACTTCCTCCTCCCGATAGGCGTCGGCCAGGAGCACCAGAATCGTCCGGTCCACGCCCATGGAGGTCTCGATCACGTAGGGAACGAAGCGCTCGTTGGTGGGGGCGTCGATGTACTCGAGCCGCTTCCCCGAATACTCCTGATGCCGGGAGAGGTCGAAGTCGGTGCGGTTGTGGATCCCCTCGAACTCCTTCCACCCGAAGGGGAACTCGTACTCGATGTCGAACGCCTTCTTGGCATAGTGCGCGAGCTCGTCGGGCCCGTGCTCGTGGAAGCGAAGCTTCGACTCACGGATGCCGAGGTCGCGGTGGAAGCGCATCCGGGTATCCATCCAGGAGTCGAACCACTCGTCGTCGCTCCCCGGCTTGACGAAGAACTGCATCTCGGCCTGTTCGAACTCACGCGTCCGGAAGATGAAGTTCCCGGGAGTGATCTCGTTGCGGAACGCCTTTCCGATCTGTGCGATCCCGAACGGTACCTTCTGGCGCGCCGTTCCCTGGACGTTGAGGAAGTTCACGAAGATCCCCTGCGCCGTCTCCGGCCTCAGGTAGACCGTCGCCGCCGCGTCCTCCACCGGTCCCATGAAGGTACGGAACATGAGATTGAACATCCTGGGGGCGGTGAAGGCATCCTTCGTCCCGCAGGTGGGGCATTGCCCACCTTCGACCTCGGGAAGATCCGCCCGGAAACGGCGATGACAGCGCGTGCACTCGACCAGGGGGTCGGTGAAGCCCTCCACGTGACCGGAAGCCTCCCACACCCTGGGATGCATGAGGATGGCGGCGTCGAGACCCTCCACGTCGTCGCGCTGGTGAACCATGGCGGACCACCAGAGATCCTTGAGGTTCCGCTTGAGCTCCACCCCCAGGGGACCGTAGTCCCAGACGGAACCCGTGCCCCCGTAGATCTCCGAGGACTGGAAGATGTATCCGCGTCGCTTGCAGAGCGACACGAGCGTTTCCATGAGGTCCGCATCAGCCATGAACATTCAAGAATTTCAAGGAGTTTTCCGAGAGATCGGTAGTGGGTCGAAAGCTAGACAAGCCCCAGGTGGCGAGCAACGGTTCCGTGTCGGCCGACCTGGAGGAAGCGAGGCGAACCCCGTTGGGATACCGGGGTAGGACGGAACAATGCCCCGTTTCGGGGCTTGCCCGGAGTGTTCCACCGAAACGTACCGAGAGTCCGAACAGCATGCTGACCTTCACCGATCGCGCCCGCGAGGTCGTTCAGGCCTATCTCGACCAGAGCAGCGGGGAACTCGAAGCGCTGCGCATATCCCGCCAGCCCGGCAGCCCCGTCGCCCCGAATTGGGAACTCACCCTGGTGGGGGCCGACGAGCGAACCGACGCCGAGCGTGAAGTGGACGGATCGGGCTTCCCGGTGTTGATCCGTGAGGACGACGCCGAGCTTCTGACCGGCGCCACCGTGGAGTACGTGGAGAGGGTCAACGAAGCCGGGTTCGAGGTCCGTACCGTCGCCTCCCCCCCTTCGGTCCCCGAGTCGTCCGCGGCCACCACGCCGGTCGCCGCAGGGCTGGAGGACCGGGTGAAGGTCGTCCTGACCGAGAAGATCAACCCGGCCATCTCGGGTCACGGCGGGTTCATCTCACTGGTGGACGTGTCGGGAACCGAAGTCTTCGTCGAGATGGGAGGCGGGTGCCAGGGATGCGCGCTTTCGCGGATGACACTGTCCCAGGGGGTGGAGCGGATGCTGCGGGACGCCATCCCCGAGATCACCGCCGTCCATGACGTGACGGACCATGATTCCGGATCGAACCCCTACTTCCAGAAATCCATGTAGCCTATGGTCGTAACCCGGTACCGCAGCTCCCTCTCGCACTGGCTGCCGGTCCTGGCCCTCGCCGGGACCTCCTGGAATCTTACGGCCCAATCGTGTGCCCGTCCCTGCATCGGGCCGCCCCACGGAGCCATCTTCGCCGCGGGCGGAGGGATCCTCGCTCCTCAACTTTTCCGGCGTTTCGTCTCCCTGGCGGGAGGCCGGGGCGCCCACATCGTCCTGATCCCCACCGCGTCGGCGGACGACGGCTTTCCCACGGGATGGTCGGAGATCCAGGCGCTGAAGCGCGCGGGCGCGGGAACGGTGACGGTGCTCCACACCCGCAGCCGCTCCGAGGCCGATTCGGAAGCCTTCGTGGAACCACTGGAGACGGCCGACGGAGTATGGTTCACCGGAGGACGCTCATGGCGCCTCGTGGACGCCTACCTCAACACACGCACGCACGATGTTCTGAGAGAGCTGCTCGACCGGGGCGGTGTCGTCGGGGGAACGTCCGCGGGGGCGTCCATCCTCGCCTCCTACCTGGTGCGTGGATCCGTCCACGACAACCGCACCATGGTCGCCCCGGAGTACGACGAGGGCTTCGGATTCCTGCGCAGCGTCGCCATCGATCAACACCTGGACTCACGGGGCCGCGAGTTCGACATGCTCGAGGTACTGGACATCGACCCGGGCGTCCTGGGGCTCGGCGTGGACGAAGGGACGGCGGTGGTCGTGATCGGTGACCAACTCCAGGTCATGGGCCGTGGGCGGGTAGCCGTGTACAATGTATTCGACGGCCGCCTCGTCCCTCTCTTCTGGCTCTCTCCCGGCGACCGCTACGACCTCAGCGGCCGTCGCGTCGTGGCCCAGGACCCCGAAGGGATGCGACCCGGACCCTACCCCGACCGGTAGCCCGCAGGCTCCTCACCGGATCCCCGCTTTCCGGATCTGCTCGATGAGCGCCTCCATGAGACCCGCGGTGGTCACCTTGTCCAGACGACCCAGAGCGTCCATGGCGTCGGGGATCTCGTTGACGAGGTCCCACATCTGGTCGCCGAGCGCTTCCGAACTGGGAACGGCCTCCAGCACGGGGTCGCGCGACAGACCGCTCGCCGCGGGCTCGTAGGAGATCTGTGCCTCGTTCTCCACCAGGAAGACGTGCAGGTTCAAGGCCGCCTGGACGAGGCCATCGACCAGATCGTATCCCGCGAGCCTCGCGTCGGACTGGGCGAGGAATCCCGCATCCGCCCGGGCGACGAGCATCTGCGCCGTATCGGCACCCATGCGGGACGAAGCCAACTCGGTGGCGAACCGGTCATGGAAGAGCGCGGTGTCCTCGGTCCTGAGACGGTCGATGACGGCCTGCATCCCGAGCCAGTACTCCTCCACACCCTGGAAGCGTGTGGCATTCGCCAGGTACACGCCGGCCAACCAATCCTGGTCCGGTTCCGACGGCACCCCGACCTCCCGCTGAATGGCGCGAAGGTCCTGAGCCATCTTCCCCACCGCCGCGGCCGCCATCTCCCTCATCCGATCCTCGTATCCCGCCGGAATCGGGGGAAGGACGACCGCAGGGCGCGTGGGGGGCTCCTCGGGATCCTGCGGACTGACGGAGTCCCCCGTCCCGGACCTCCCCAATCCGAACCACCCACCGACCAGCACCGCCACCACGATCCCGCCGATGAGCACGGGCGACGGCCCTCCACGGCGCCTTCTGCGCTTCGGCGGAGAGGGCTTGCTGCGGGGCTGTGCCCGAGCCGCGGCGGACGAGATGTCGAGCACCTCTTCGGACGCCGGGTGTTCGGACACACGCCCGCCCCCGGCGGGGAGGTCCATGATGGACGGCTCGTCCGAGAGATCCTCGAACGTCTCGACCTCGTCCCATCCAGCGTCCAACCCCAGATCGTGGGTTCCGCTCGCGCCGCCCACGTCCACGGGCGGCGACGGATCACGCGACGCGGCCGGGGTGCCGAAGTCCATGGCTCCGGCGAGGTCGAGAGCCTCCGTTGGAGGCGTTGGCTCGAACGAGAACCCGGAATCCAGGCTCGTCGACTCCACGGCCATGGGCTCGACTTCCGAGTCCATGGGCTCCAGCGTGTGGAAATCCGTCGACAGATCCTCCGCGAGACCTGCGGCGAACGACTCGGGCAGGGGATCGGGATCGGGCAGGGGATCCGGCTCGAGCAGGGGCTCCGGCTCGGGCTCAGGCTCCGGCTCGGGCTCCGGTTCGGGCTCGGGCTCCGGTTCGGGCTCCGGCTCCGGTAGGGGCAAGGGCTCCGGCACGGACACAGGCACGGGCACGGGCACGGGCACCGGCACCGGCTCCGGCTCTTCCGCCGGCTCGTCGAAGTACATGAGTGCCCCCGCCAGCGGGTCGTCCTTCCGGTCCGCCGGACTGAATCGGCGGCCGGCGCGGCCTGATCCCGACGTACCGGTCCCCTTCGGCTCTTTGGCTTTGGGAGCGGGGGGTGGCGTCAACTCCAGGTCGAATCCGAGATCCTCGCCCCCTCCGGGCTCCGCGGCCGCCCCCGCCTTGTCCGTCTTCCCCGGCGCCGTCTCCGTGGAGGCGGTGGGTCCGGTGGGGATCACCGGTTGGATGGGCGCGGAAAAATCGTCCCCCGCCTGCTCCCGAGTGAGCGTGTGGAAGATGTCGTGGGACTGGGCGGGCGCCCAACGGTCCGCCTGGGCGTCGTAGAGCTCCGTGTCCGGGCCTACGGCACCCAGCTCGATGCGTAGAGCCAGGGCGTCCACGCTCGGGATGGGGATCTCATTCCCTTGTGAGTCGATGTATGCGAAGCGCATGGGCTGGAGACGGATGGTCCGAGACAAATGGTCCGAAATGATTGCCGACCGAACAAGTCTACAGGTTCGACGATGGTCGGGCTACTCCGGAATCGAACCCGACGCGATGCGAGGCCACCTCCGGGCGGCGTCTCCCACCGGAGTGCATGAATTTTCGACCAGAACAGGGACGCGCAAACACCCCCCGGTATCCGGCACCGGGGGGTGCTCCGCGCGTCGGGAAGGGGCGACCTCTACCGGATCACCCGCTCCCGCGGCCTGCTCCGGTACTCTTCGTGGAGCGACTTGTGCTTGTTGTCGGTGCTCACGCGGTCGCCGAGGATGAACACGTCGAGGATCCGGGTCTGGATCTCGAGAGGATCCCCGGCCGTCACGATGAGGTTGGCGAGCTCCCACCCCTCCTCGGCGCCCGCGATGACGAAACGGATGTTCTGGCGCTCCGCCCACTCCACCGCGTCGCGGATGTGCCTCTCACCATTCGCCTGGATCACCGCGGGGATCTCCCGGTTCACCAACCTGGCCATGGCCTCCAGAGAGAGGTCGCGGGTGGCCGCACCGGCGGCCACGGCCCGGGCGTAGTGACGGCCCGCGTCCATCCAGTCGTCGAGCTGGGCGACCTGCTCCGTGTACCGCTTTTCCATCTCGGAGAAGGGACGGGGCGGCCCGAAGCGGAAGAATCCCCGGCCACCCCCACCGAGGCGCGGGAAGTCGATGGCCATGGCGGCACCCGCGTCGATGTTCATCTCCTCCACCGTCCATCCGTCCAGTCCCACCAGCGACCCCTGGCCGGGGATGATGCCTCCCTGGGGCATGGAGATCATGTGGGTGATCCCGTTGGCCCGTGCCACGGGGATGTGCGCCCCGACGGACGACCATGGTTCGATCCGCAACGTCGGGCGCCGGGAGTGTCGTTCCCGGAGTTCCCGGCCCGTTGGCCTAGAGTCCCATGATCTCCACCAACGCCGCGAGGCTCGGAACCTCCAGATCCGGCATGGCGGTGGCGGGTGGGGTCGCACCCCCGCCCTCCCGGCCCGCTCGGCGATTGATCCACACGGACGAGATGCCCAACTGGTTCGCCGGCCCGATGTCGTGGTACAGGCTCTGCGCCACGTGGAGTACCCTCTGCCTGGGCACCCCCAGGCGGCGGAGCACCTCGTGGAAGTGGGCATGGGCGGGCTTGTAGCTGCGGACCTGCTGGGCCGTGACCAACTCGTCGAAACGGACGCCGAGCTGCGCGGCGCTCCCCGCGAAGAGGTCGTCGTCCACGTTGGATACCACGGCCAGGCGGTATCGGTCGGCCAGCGCGCGCAGCGCCGCCACGGTGTCGGGAAAGGGCGGCCAGGTCGCCACCGAAGCGGCGAAGCCGGCCCTCTCGCCCGGGGTGGGTACGAAGCCGACCTCCTCTCCCATGCGCTCCATCACCCGTTCGAGCACCTCGCGGTACGACCGGAAGCCGTGGTCGCTCCGCTCCGCCTCGGGCTCCAGGCGGGCGAAGAGCTCGAGCAGGGCCTGCGGCTCCATCTCCTTCCCGTGGGCTCCGAACACCGGGAGCGCCGCTTCACGGATTCCGCGCTCCCAGTCGATGAGGGTTCCGTAGCAGTCGAAGGTGACGACGTCGAAGCCCTGGAAGTCCATAAGAGTTGGGGGTGGGAGGGTGGTCGGATCTTGCCGCACGCGGCCGTGGGGCTCGCGGCTACTTGATGATCAGGATCCGGCTGTTCGCGGGGTAGAGCCATTCCACCCCGCGAGCCGTCACCACGGCATCGTCCTCCAGGGGGATGCGGGCCTTGGCCCCACCCCACTCCGGTACCGCCGTGTACGCGAACAGCTCCACCGAGATGAGCGTTCCCGGACGAAGTTCGTAGGTCAGGCGCGTGGGGTTGAAGAAGGCGAGCGACGGCCCCAGGCCGTGGCCCCAGTTCCCCACCGAATGGGGCCCGATGACCACGTCGGTCACGTCGGGATCGGCGGAGGGACGGTTGAACTCGACCCGGTTGAACCCCGCCGCCTCGATCGCGGTCCAGGTGGCGTCCAACGCCGCCCGGGCGGTGGGCGCCACCTTGATGGACGCCTTCATGACGTCCCTCACCTCCAGGGCGCGCTCGAAGGCATGCCGGATCCCCGGAGGCGCTTCCCTCTCCCCTTCCCTCAGTACGTACGCGACACGCTTCATGTCCGTGTAGAAGTCCAGGAACCCCACCCCCCAATCCACCATGAGGAGATCTCCACGCTGGATGATCCGGTCGGTGGAAGTCGCCACGATGCCCTCGGGTCCGGTCACGTACACCGACGGCATGTCGAAGGAGGAGTCCAGCCCTCGCGCGAGAAGCCGATCCCACATCCACCAGGCCACGTCCTCGAGGGTGGTCACCCCCGGTGTGATCACTTCGTTGGAAAAGGCACGCTCGGCGATCTCCCTGGACATTTCGCCGGCCTCGGCGAAGGCGGCGATCTCCGTGGCGACCCGGGTCGAGCGGAAGTCACTCACCAGCCGCTCCGCCGATACGAGACGTTCCGCGTAGATGGGCCCCAGGACCTCGCGCAGGTGGAGGTACGACGTATGGGAAAGCCCGTCGGCGCCACCGATGCTCTCCGCCACGTTGATCCCGATCCGCAGCGGGTCCCTCTCCTCCACCAGGCCCCGCAATTCGTCCGCGGCGCCGACGCGGTCGTACACGCCGCACTCCTCCAGCATGTACCCCCCCACCCCGAGAGCGGCGCGATGCACCCTCCCCTCGCCACGGCTGAACACGTAGTAGGCCCAATCGCCCACGTACCCTCTTCCGAGGGCATCCCAGAGGGGATCCAGGAGCCCTTCGCGCATCACGACGATCCACATGTCCACGTCGTTGGCGGCCATGGCCCCGGGAAGGACGAGGTCGAACTTCTCGGCGCGGATCTGGCACATGCGCTCCCACCGGCGGCGGGCTTCCTGCGCCCCTCCGCGGCCGGGAAGGGACGCCGAAAGCACGACCGCCACGACCAGAGCGGTGACTGCACGGGGAAAGGCTCGATGGATCATGTCATGGTACGAGGCCGGAGGAGGTCGTCGACCTCCTGCGTGAGACGTCGGGCGGAGAAAGGCTTCTGGAGGAATCGCCAGGAGGCGGTGTCGTTGTCGGAGGGAAAGGGTGCCTCGTCGGAATAACCCGACATGACGATCACCCGGAGTTCCGGGAAGCGCTCGGTGGCCGTGGCGGCGAGCTCGGCACCGGACATTCCCGGCATGATCATGTCCGTGACCAGAACGTCCGGAACGCACCCACCCCGTACCAACGACTCCAGTGCTCCCGCTCCATGAGGCGCCTCCGAGACCGTGTACCCCGCCGCTCGAAGCGCTTCGGCGACGATGCCGCGTACCCCTTCCTCGTCCTCCACCACCATCACGTGCCCGCTCCCCGCGACGGGAGCGCCGTGTTCGGACGGAGTCGGCGACGGCAGCGAGGTCTCCGGGTCGGACTCCGGGATGAGCACCTCCACCTCCGTCCCTTCCCCGGGGGCGCTGTGCAGACGGACACACCCACCGTGCTGCTGCAGCAGGCCGTAGACCATGGCCAGGCCCAGGCCCGTCCCCTGACCTTTCGGCTTGGTGGTGAAGAACGGGTCGAAGGCGTGGTCCATCACATGGGCGTCCATCCCCACGCCGTTGTCTCGTACGCTGAGGACCGTGTACGTGCCGGGATCGAGATCCATCCTCCGGCGTGCCTCGTCGTCCGACACTCGTCGGCGCGCGGTACCCACCACGATGGTCCCTCCTTGCGGCATGGCGTCCATGGCGTTCACCAGGAGGTTCATGAGGACCTGTTCGATCTGTCCGGAGTCCGCCAGCACGGGGCGCTCGTCTCCGCTGCTCCGGATCTCGACGCTCACCCGCTCGCCGAGGACCGACTCCAACATCGGGGTCATCCCCGCCACGAGCTTCGCCAGGTCGACGACCTCCCGGCGTGCCACCTGTTTGCGGCTGGCCGCGAGGAGCTGAGCCGTGAGGGCCGCCGCGCGATCACTCGACTCCCGGATCGCCTCCGCGCTGCGCCGGAGGCCCGAGTCCGCCGAGAGCCGGTCCTCGAGAATTTCCGCGTGCCCGCGGATGACCATGAGGCGGTTGTTGAACTCGTGCGCGACACCCCCCGCGAGGCGTCCCATGGCCTCCATCTTCTGGGCCTGGCGGAACTGCTCTTCGAGCACCCTTCGTTCGGTGAGATCCTCGGCGATGACCTCCATGAGCTGTCCCTCCCCCGCGCCGAGGGGGACCAACGTTCGGAAGACGCGGACGCTCGCCACCGAACCGTCCAGGCGTCGCCAGCTGACTTCCTCGGGACGAACCCTCCCGGTGGGGCCGGCCCCCGCGTGGCTGCGCCAATGGTCTTCCGCGGTCCAGTAGAGGTCCGCCTCGTTCATGGACAGGACGTCGGCCGTCGACACCGCCCCCAGCATGGCGGCCATGGCGGGATTCGCCTCGATGATCCCTCCGTCGCTGCGGCATACGTAGATTCCGAAGACGGAGTTGTCCGTGATGGACTTGTAGCGAGCCGCCAGCACGGCCACCTCCCCTTCCGCCCGCGATCGGGCCTCCAGCGTCCGGTTGAACTGCTGGGCTACCCGGGCCACCTCGTCCGGGGCATCCTCCGACACCGGCTCCCCCGATCCCTCGCCCGCCCGACGCATCTGATCCACCAGCCCCGAAAGCGCCGCGTTGACCCGCCGGTTCAGGAAGGCGGCCAGAACCACGACCAGAACCAGAGCCAGGCCCGCCAGTACCAGCTTTCCGTAGAAGGCGCCCCGTACGTCACCGTAGACCACCTGTGTGGGAAGGCCCACCCAGAGAACCCAGGGCGTACCGGAGATGCGCCGGAAACCGAATACGCGATCCTCCCCGTCTCCCGCCGTCGTCCGCACCGAGCCTCGTACGACGTTCTCCGTGAACGAGACGCCCGACCGGGGGAGGGACCGGTCGACCCAGACGTCGGAATCGTCGGAACGCGCGAGCACCACTCCCTGGGTGTCCGCCAGTGTCATGAGTGCCCCGGGCACGGTACCGGCGGTGTCCACGAATTCCTGGAACCGGAGTTGGTCCACGGGGATCCCCACCACCCCCACCACGCGCTCTCCCTCATCCCGCACCGCCCTGCCGAGGACGATGACCGTCCGACCGGTGATGCGACCGGAGACCGGCTCGCCCACGGAGAATCCGCCCGTGGTCATGGCGTCCCGGTACCAGCGACGATCCTCCACGGAGATCGGCTCCGGGTAGGAGATGCTGGCACAGCGGAGCGATCCCTCCCCGTCCACCACGAGGATGGGCGCGTACAGGGGAAGTGTCGTATGCACCGGCTGGATGGCCGCGTCACACTCGGCCGGGTCGGGAGAACGGATGGCGGGATCGAGGGCCAGCGTCGAGAGGATCTGGCGCACGTTCACCAGGTACTGCTCGATCCTCCCGGCCCGGGCCTCCACCAGCAGCAGGGCGTCGCTCTCGGCTGCGGTGAGCCGTGCCCGGAAGTCGGTGACGATGGTGTACACCAGGAGCACGGCCAGCGGAAACGCCACGGCCACCACCAGCCCGGCCAGTTGCTTCCGGATGGAGGCGGGTCGGCTCACGGCGTGACCTCGCACGAGCGGATCAGGGAATGGCCGTCCATCCCGTTCTCCGCACTCCACCCTTGTCCGACCCTGCCGTCACCATCACCGACGCACCGCCGCCCGTCGGCCTGACGACCCATGAGACTTCACGCGTGCGCGCGGTGACGGCCTGGAGGTAGGGGTTGGAGCCGGCCAGGTGGCCTACGCTCCTCCGCGCCGTCCCGTCGACGATCTCGGCGCCGTGCACCTCGAGCACGGCCCACGGCGGGCGCACCACCGGGTTGGCCACGGTGCCGTCGGCCATCTCGTTCCCCACCGCACCGCGGTCGGTCAGGCTCGTCGGGAGATATCCCGCGTTCCGGAGGGTCACGGTCACCCTGTACGTCCCATCACCCAGGTCGGCCACCCGGGGCTCTCCGACCTCCAGGAGCGGAGACTGCTCGGCGATGTAGAGATACCACGACATCTGCTTCGCGGTCTCCGCCGCGAGGAACTCGGGCGGCGGGTTCTGGCCCCAGAACTTGCTGTGCCACCCTCCGATCTCGACCCCGCCCAACTGGGGGTGCGCGTAGGGAGTCCAATCGGAGAAATAGCGTCCGCCCAACTCCTCGTCGTCGAAGCGATGACTCTCGGCCTCGCTGATCTCCCCGTCTCCGTCGTAGTCCGTCACCCACTCCGAGGGCCCCGGAGAGAACTCGGGCACCCATCCGATGATCCCGTGGTCCCAGTATCCGAACGAGATGAGCGTGCCGTACCGATGCTCCGTGGGATGGGTCGCCGAGGGCACGACGGGTCTCCCCGTGGTGCGCGTGTATTCGGCACCGAGATGTTCGATGAGTTGGAGATCGATCCTGGGGAAGAGGGACGGAGCCGACGCGGACGGAAGACGGTAGACGAAGCCTCCGGCCGTGTGCCCGTGGATGATGCCCGTGATGTTCCGGTGGGCGTCGATGAACTCCACCGCGGCCCGCGTCTCCGGCTCCGAGAGCGGGTAGGCCCCCGCTCCGGGCTGCAGGTGCTCCCGCTCCCAGTTGCGCGGGAAGTTCCGGTTCATGTCGATGCCGCCGATTCCGTCTTCGTTGATGGCTCCGTCGCCGTCGTTGTCCACTCCCTCTCTCAGCACCTCGTAGCGCCGTCCCGCCATGGTCCCGTCCGGGTCCCGGACGAGAATGCGCGGGTCTCGTGGATCCGCGACCCACGCGCCGTTCGCGTCGGGCACGCGGATCTGGGTGATCCACCCGTCACCGTTCAGGTCCTCGGGGGGATCCTCATCCGCCATCCCGTCTCCGTCCTCGTCCACCGGGTGGGGGGTACTCCGCAGGAACTGGTCCTGGATGAGCGCCAGGTCCGATCCGTCCGGGTTGAATTTCGGGCGGACGTACACCGCCCGGGTGTCCAGAAGCTCCGTGACACGAGGATCCCTTCCATAGCCGTTGAGGAGGTAACCGATGAAGTAGGTCGCCACGGCGGACCCGGTGAGTTCACCCGCATGGATCCCCCCGTCCACGTAGAGCGCCGGCTTCTCACTCGCCGGCCCCGTCGCTTCGTTGGTGATCTCGATGACCCGCAGGGGCTGCCCGTAGAAGCTCCGACCGATATCGTACACTTCGGTGAGCCCGGGGTGGAGGTCGTGGAACTCCGCCAGGATCTGGTTCGTTTCCGCCGCGGTGTAGAATCGGTTCCAGTCCACGGATCCGTCGAGACCCACGAGGCTCACCGCCTGGGCGAGCAGAGATCCGGGGACCAGGAGGAGGGCACCCACGGCCCAGGTCGTAAGCGTGCGCATGTCTTCCATCCACGGGTAGGGGGAGACCATCGGGTCCGAACAATCTGTGCGACGGCTTCGGAAGGCGAAACCCGCGGCCGTCGTCACGAACCGGCATCGCCGGTCGTTCTGACGAAAACATCGACTCTGGATGCGAGGCGTGAACGACCCCGTGGCCGCCGTGAGTGTATCAATCCCAGACGCCGGGGACCCGCCCCGGGAAGACCCCGAACCCCGGACCCGCGGTACCGTGGACTTCGATACGCTGTTCGAGGAGCACTTCCCCGCCCTGGTGCGATATTGCCATCGCCTCACGGGCGACGGCGACGTGGCGGAGGACGCGGCCCAGGAAGCCATGGTCCGCTTCTTCCACGGCGAGGTCTCCGGCACGCCGGAGGGCATCCGGGGATGGTTGTTTCGCACGGCCACCAACGTGGTGCGGGACCGCTATCGGGTCGAGGGGAACAGGAGGCGGCTCCTGGAAGCGAATCCGGTGCGGCCTTCCCCGTCGGACGGCCCCGATGAGCGACTGGAGCGGGAAGAGCGACGAGAAGACGTGCGCCGGGCCCTGGATCGGCTCGGTGACAGGGACCAGGAGATCCTGTTGATGAGGTACGAAGGATTCAGCTATAGAGAGATCGCCGAGGCGATCGGGGTGGCCGCCACGTCGGTGGGCACGCTCCTCGCCCGCGCCGAGGCGCGTTTCGCCACTTCGTATCGCGGACGGGAGGCCGACGCATGAATCACCTCGATCCGGGAGTCGTGCTCGCCCTCAGGGACGGGGAGGACGAATTCGTCCATCCGGACGCCCTGGCCCACCTCCAGACCTGCGTGGCGTGCCGCCGGGCCCTGAACGACGCCCGTGAGGTCGCGCAGGAGATCGCCGGGGCCTTCGAATCCCTGGATGCGCCCTCGCAGATGGAGGTCCGGAAGGAGCACGTGCGGCGCCGGGTCGGCGAAAAGCCCCGTGCGCCCCGATCCGGAAGGGGGTGGAGGATTTCGACGCCGGCCAGGGCGGCTGGGCTTCTCCTCGTCTTCGGATCCGCGGCCTCGGCGGCGGTACCCGGATGGCCCCTCCACCGATGGTTGACCGGTGACTCCGCCGCGCCGGTGGCGAGCGGCCCCGCCGTGGCGTCTCCCCCCACCGCGACGGCGAGCGTGGCGACGACCTCGGACGGGGAGGGTGGAGTACGGGTCTCGGCCACCGGCGCGCCGGTGGTCGTGGAGGTCACGGGAATGTCCGGCGGGGGCAGCGTGGTGGTCCGATGGGTGGACGGCGCGGACGTGTCGGTGCTCGCGCCGGGAGAAAGCGCCTTCCGATCCTCGCGTGGGAGCGTGTCGGTCGCCGCCCCCTTCGGTCCCGTGCTCGTGGAGATCCCCAGGTCCGCGCGGAACGTGTCGGTCCTGTTCGAGGATCGGCTCCTCTTTCGCTGGAGGGACGGCGCGAGCGAAGTGGCCCTCACGCCGGACGAGATCGACGCGGGCGAGAAGGTCTTCATCACGCCCGACCCATGACCCCACGCCCCGTGACGATGCCGCGCACCATGCCACGCTCCCCGATGATTCCGCTGGCGGCAGTGTTTCTGGCCCTGACCCTTCCGTCCCCCGGGACGGGCCAGGCGCGCGAACACCAGCCGGAACCGGCCCGAGGGTGGATCGCCGGAACCGTCACGGGCTCGTTCCAGGGGACGGGGGCACCGTTGGAGGGTGCGGTCGTCGAGGTGCGCACGGCAGGATTCAGGTCCTCGACCCTGACCGATTCCCGAGGCGCATACCGCCTCTTCGGCTTGCCCACCGGTCCGCTCACCCTCGAGGTGACCCGTATCGGGTACGAAGAGGCGAGCCTCACGGTGCTCCTCGCTGAAGGAGGTCACATCGTCCTGGACGTCGTGATCGAGGGGCGTCCCATCTCCATCCGTCCCCTCGACGTCGAAGGAGACCCACGGCTCCCCGACCTCCCCACGGTGGAGTCCGCGTCCGAGCAGGTCATGGCGGTGGATCTGGCCACGGTGGAGGCATCTCCCGTCGCGGTGGGCGCCGCGTTGGCCGAAGTGGTGGAGGCGATTCCCGGAAACGACCCCGTGGACCCCCGGGACGTCCTGTTCATGCGCGGGTCCACCACGGACCTCAAGCTCGTGCTCCTGGACGGCGCGCCGGTGTTCACACCCTTCCACGTCGCCGGCATCCTCCGCAGCTTCCAGCCCGAGGTGATGGGAAGCGCCGTGCTCCACAACGGAGGCGCCCCCGCTCGGTACGATGGAGGCCTCACCTACATCCTGGACCTCAGGACCCGACGGCCCCGACGTGACCGGGTACATGGGACGACGTCCGTCGATCTCCTCTCGGCTTCCGCCACGCTGGAGGGACCGGTGGGCGAGCGGTTGGGGTTCATGGCGTCGGCTCGGGGGCTTCTCGGGGAGGGACTTCCCTCGCTCACGGGGAACGCTCCGCCGTACGGATATCGGGAAGGGCTGGCGTCCGTCGAGTTCCAACCGGGCGACGGGCATCTGCTGCGCGTCACCGGATTTTCCAACGACGAGTCGGTCAACCTCGTGCTCCCATCGTCGGGAGCCTCTCCTTCCCAGCCCGCCGACGGCGACGCTCGCTGGGGCAACCGGTCGCTCTCCCTCAACTATCGAGGGCGCGTGGGGCCGTGGGCGCTCGACGTGACCGGCGCGCTGACCGGGTACGAGGCGATACTCCCCCTCCAGCCCTCACCGACTCCGGAAGACCCCTCCCCCGAGATGCTCATCGCCATGGGACAGTCGAGGCGATCCCGTCTGGTGGCCGAAGGGTCCCGGCGGACGGTCACGCGCGTGGTCCGGGTGGGCGTGTCCGCGGAGACGCTCTGGAGTCGCTATTCGGCCAGCTACTCGGGTCCCGACCCCGTCTCGTCCACCGTGGATACGCGGGGCGGCGCCGCCGGAGCCTACGTGGACGTCTCCAACCGGGTCGCCCGGGACGTCACCCTGCGCGTGGGTCTCCGGGCGGACCACTTCGACACGCCGACGAACCCCTTCCGCGTGGCTCCGCGGGGAGCGATCACGTGGGTCGTCACGCCCAAAGCCGTGCTCACCGTCGCCGCAGGCCGTTACCACCAGTACGCCCAGGTGGCCGACGCGACCCTCGTGGAGGGCGTGGATCAGGCCATCCTCCCGACGGAACGGGGTACGATCCTCCCGGTGGCGTCGTCCGACCACGTCGTCTTTTCGCTGGACCAGGCGCTCAGCGACGATGTGGATATGGGGTTCCAGGGATTCTGGAAGAAGTACTCGGGACTGCGCGGCCCGGCGTCGGAACCCGTCCTGAACTCCGGAGTGGACCTTCGCGTGCAACACCGCGGCGAGGTCCTCACGGGGTGGGTGGGATACGGGTTGTCGTGGTTCTGGTCGCCCACCGACTTCACGGGGAGCCAGTCCGCCTTCGCCGGAAGACAACTCCTCAACGCGGGGATCGAGACTTCGGCGGCCCGAATGGTGTCGGTGGGTGCCAAGCTTCTCTTCGGCTCGGGGCTGCCGTACACGGGGATCCGCTTCGGAGACGCTCAGCAAGCCTACCCTGGGTTGGACGACAACACCGTCAAGCTCAGCGCTCTGACCGCCCAGTCCGCCCCCCTCCTCCCTTCGCTGGACGACGACTTCATGCGCCTGGACCTGGAGGTGAGGGCGCACTTCTCCCACCGCCGGGAACGAGGC
>JAOUPR010000046.1 GCA_029879725.1 Gemmatimonadota bacterium
AGCGGTGCTTTCCGGATAGGCGTCGGTGAGCCACCCGTGGAAGAACGGGAAGGCCGCCTTGATTCCCAGAGCCACCAGGATCACCCACCCGGCCAGGGATCCGTCGACGAGCCCGATGTGACCGAATTCTATGCTCCCACGCTCGTGGGCGAGCATCAGCGTCCCGGACAGGAGGAGCACGCCCGACAACACGTGGATGACCAGGTAGCGCACGCCGGTGCGGTACGAGCGCTCCGTCTTGCGGGCCCACACCAGGAACACCGAGGTGAACGCGAGGAGCTCCCAGAATACGAAGAGGGAGATGAGGTCTCCGGCGAACACCGCTCCGAGCGCGCTCCCCGCGTACAGAACCGCGGAGACGTGCTGTACCGAGGCGCCTTCCTTCTCTTCCAGATGGAGGGCGTACAGGTTGCCGAGGAAGGCCGCCAGGCTGAACAGATACCCGAAGAGGATACTGAGCTTGTCGACCCGGAAGGGCTCGAGCGTGTACCCCAGGATCGCCACCTGCCACTGAACGCCCTCGTCCAGGCCGTACACCACGAGTCCGGAGAGTACGGGAATGAGGAGGAGGAGGGCGCGACGGACGTTCCCCCGGGTGAACGCCACCGCGATCGCCCCGACGAAGAAGATCAGGAAGGGAGGGAGGTCAGTCCACATCGTAGTAATCCTCGGGGCGCATGACGACGCGGCGCAGGACCTTGGCCACCAGGACGAGAGCCACGATCCCGACGAACCCGTACAGCGGGTAGAATGCCCGCAGGTGCTCCCATGGGTGCGTCTCGTGGCGGTGGATCACGAAGTCCAGGACCACGGAGACTCCGCAGAGGACATAGAAGATCCGGAACAGAAGCGTGACGTTTCCCGGCTTCTCGAGGAACGTCGGACGCTCTTCGCCCGGGGTCGGATGCACGGAGTGATTCTCCTGGCTCACCGTTCCACCACCAGGGTCATGAGGTCATAGAAAGCGTCGGGCCACACGAAGAGGGCCAACGTCGCGGTCGCCGTGATGACGATGGCCGCCAGGGACTGCCAGGGAGCCTCGTGGATCCCCTCACCGTGGTGGCTGTCCGCGGGCGGGGCGCTGAAGAACGCCCGCACCGGAATCTCCAGGAGGTAGACCAGGCTCAGGAGGGAGCTGACCATGAGGACGGCGAGGAGGCCCAACTGTCCGGCCTCCAGCGTTCCCAGTCCCAGGAACCACTTGCTCCAGGATCCGCCCGCGGGCGGCACGCCGATGATGCTCAGCGACCCGATGAAGAAGGCGCCGAAGGTGATCGGCATGGTCCGGCCGAGCCCTCTCATGCGGCTGATGTCCTTCTCGTGGGCGGCCACCAGGATGGCGCCGGCCGCGAAGAAGAGGGTGATCTTCCCGAAGGCGTGCATGGCGATGTGCATCCCGCCCCCGATGATCCCCCACCGGTTCGCGAGGAGCGCTCCCAGGACGATGTACGAGAGCTGGCTGATGGTGGAGTACGCCAGCCGTGCCTTGAGATTGTCCTTGGTGAAGGCCACCAGCGAAGCGAGGATGATCGTCGTCGCCGCCGCCCAGGCCAGCCAGGGCGTGGCCGCCAACGACCCCAGGAGGTCCACACCGAAGACGTAGACCGACACCTTGAGCACGGTGAAGACTCCGGCCTTCACCACGGCCACCGCGTGCAGGAGCGCCGACACCGGGGTCGGCGCCACCATGGCCGCGGGAAGCCAGCGGTGGAACGGCATCACCGCGGCCTTCCCCACCCCGAAGACGTACAGCACCAGGAGCGCGCTCAGCACGCCCGCGGAAGCCGTGCCGGCCAGGATCCCGCCCGGGACGAAGTCCACCGTCCCGGCGAGCTGCCAGGTCCAGATGATGGCGAGGAGCTGGAACACCACCGACGTGCTCAGCAGGATCCCCAGATACACGCGCCCGGCCTTTCTGGCCTCGTCCGTCTGGTGATGCGTGACGAGGGGGAAAGTGCAGAGCGTCAACGCCTCGTAGAAGGCGAAGAGCGTGAAGAGATTCCCGGCGAAGGCCACGCCCATGGCCCCGGCGATGGACACGGCGAAGAAGAAGAAGAACCGGGTCTGGTTCTCCTCGTGGTGCCCGCGCATGTAGCCGATGGCGTAGAGCGACGTGACGATCCACAGAAACGACGCGACGAGCGCGAAGAGGAGACCCAACGGCTCCACCTCGAGGCCCAGCGTGACGCCCGGCACCACCTCCACCAGGGTCAGGGACGGCGTCTCTCCGGCCCGCACGGGGCCCAACAAGGAGTACACCACCGCGAACAGCGACGTCGCGGTGACCAGCGTCGCCGTCTCGCGGAGATTGGGCCACTTCCCCAGGGCGAGCACGAGGAATGCCCCCACGACGGGAAGAAGGATCGCTACCCCCGCCATGGTGCCCACGCTCACTGGCCCACCCCCAGCAGCGCCTCGGCTGCCCGCATCGCCACGCCCGCGGTGAGCTTGGCATCGATTCCGAAATAGAGATTCGCGACGACCAGAGCCCACGTCGGCACCAGGAGACTCAACGGCGCCTCGGCGGGCGGATCACCGTCGGGCGGCGGCTGGAAGTACGCCACCTCCACGACCTTCCACACGTACATCACCGCGAGGAGGGATCCCAGGAGCACCACCACGGCCAGGGGCCACAGCCCCTGCTCGAGGGCGGCGAGCACGAGATACCACTTGCTGACGAACCCCACGGTGAGCGGCACGCCGATGAGGCTGAGCCCACCGATCACGAAGGCCGCCATGGTCCAGGGCATGGTCTTGCCCAGCCCCGCCATGGCCTCCACGCGCACCGAGCCCACGCGGTACATCACGCACCCCAACGTCATGAAGAGGGCTCCCTTCATGAGCGCGTGATTGAAGAGGTGGAGGATTCCCGCTGTGACGCCCGTCACCGACGCCAGGCTGATCCCCAGGATCATGTAGCCGATCTGGGCCAGGCTGGAGTAGGCCAGGAGCCGCTTGGCGTTCTGCTGGTAGATGGCCACCAACGACATGGACACGATGGCCACCAGCGCCAGAGGCATGAGCACCATGTCCAACTGCATGACGTCGAAGGAGAACGCGGCGCCGAAAACGGTGAAGAAGAAGCGGAGCAGCATGTACACGGCCACCTTCGTCGCCGTGGACGCGATGAACGCGGTCACGGACGAGGGCGCGAAGGTGTACGCGTTGGGAAGCCAGAGATGCAGCGGGAAGAGCGCCAGCTTGAGGCAGATGCCCACGGTGAGGAAGGCGAAGGCCACGGGGATCGTACGCGTCGCCGCCACCTCGGGGAGACGCACCGCGAGATCGGCCATGTTCAGCGTGCCCGTCATCACGTAGAGGAGCCCGATCCCGATGACGATGAAGGTCGCGCCCACCGAACCCATGACGAGGTACTGATAGGCCGACGTCAGCGCCCGACGATCCTGCCCCAGTGCGATGAGGGCATAGGCCGAGAGCGAAGAGATCTCGAGGAACACGAAGACGTTGAACACGTCCCCGGTGACCGCGATTCCCAGCAACCCGGTGAGGCAGAGGATGAACGCCGTATGGAAGAGCGGGATCCGGGCCGCCTCGACTTCCCGCTCCACGCTGACCCGGGCGTAGGGCGTGACCACCGCCCCGATCCCCGACACGATGAGCAGCACGAAGGCGTTGGCCACGTCGATCCGGTACTCGATCCCCCAGGGAGCCGCCCACCCCCCGATCTCGTACGAGATGGTACCGTCCGCCAGAACCCGCATGAGGAGCGCGATGCTGACGCCGAGAGCCCACCAGGACGCCCCCAGCGCCACGACCCACGACCCGCGGGGATGCCGGACGAGGGCGGCGAGGGGCGCCGCGAGTAGCGGTACGACGATGAGGAGTACGGGCAGATGCGCGCTCACAGCGACTCGTCCTGGCTATGGATTTCGTCTTCCTCCACGGTGCCGTACGCCTCGTTGATACGGATCACGAGGCTCAATCCCACCGCCGTGGTGGCCACGCCCACCACGATGGCCGTGAGGATGAGGACGTGGGGAAGGGGGTTGGAGTAGACTACGTCCGTGCCCTCCATGAGAATCGGTGCCGTACCTCCGTGGATCCTTCCCATGCTGATGTACAGCATGAACACCGACGTCTGGAAGATGCTCAGGCCGATGAGCTTCTTCACCAGATTGTCCCGCGCGATGATCGTGTAGAAACCCACCATCATCAGCACGATGACCACCCAATAGTTGTACAGCCCGAGAAGCCTCATCCGTCCTTCCTCCCGCGCCCGGCGAAGGCGTAGAACACCGTGACCATCACGCCGAAGACCGTGGTGAGCACCCCGAGTTCCACGAACAGGATGCCGTAGTGCTGCCCGTGCTCCGGATCGTGGGCCAGGACCCCGTAGTCCAGGAAGTTCGCTCCCTTGAGGAGGGTCACCACGCCCACGCCGGCGTAGATCACGACACCGAGCGCCGAGCAGATGTAGACCACCCGCGGCGGCATGGCCCTCTCCGCGTTGGGCAACCCGTAGACCAGCGCGTACAGCACGAACGCCGCGGCGAAGATCACACCGGCCTGGAAGCCGCCCCCGGGACCGTAGTCTCCGTGGAACTGGACGTACAGCGCGAAGAGGAGGATGAACGGGATGAGAAACTTCGCCCCCACCCGGAGGATCACGCGGTCATCCATGGGATTGTTCCTCCAGGGGTTCGGAACCCTCCTCGCTTCCCCCGGACACCTCCCCGGCGGCCACGCGTGCGGGGCGCGCCCCGCCCAGCAGGAGGATCACCCCCACCGCCGCCGCGAAGATCACCGTGGTCTCCCCCATCGTGTCGTAGCCACGGTAGGACGCCAGCACGGAGGTCACGATGTTCGGTATCCCGATCTCGTGTCCCGACTCCTCGACGTACCGGGGAGCCACATGGTGGTGGACGGGGTTGGTGGGGTCGCCGAAGGGCGGCATGTCCAGCGTACCGTACACCAGGGCCCCACCCGTCACGAGCACCACGAAGAGGGGAAGGAGGGGCGTGTGCGCCGGCTTCTTCTCCTTGTGGCCCACGATGGCGAGGGTGCCCAACATGAGCACGGTGGAGATCCCCGCGCCCACGGCGGCCTCCGTGAAGGCCACGTCCACCGCGTCGAGCGCGGTGAAGATCCCCGCGGAAAGCAGGCTGTAGATGCCCGAGAGCATCACGGCCGCGAAGAGATTCCGCATGCGTAGGATGGCCAGCGCCGTCACCGCGAGGAGGGCGAGGAGCGCGATGTCGATGACCGCGTCCATCGTCAGCTTCCTTGTGGGGGGGTGGTTCGATACGGCTCCACTCCACCCGAGAGGGCGGCGCGAGCCAGTGCGTGGGTTCCGATCGGGCTGGTGAAGAGGAGGAAGAGCCAGATCAGCACCAGGCGGACGACCACGGGGAATCCACCGCCCTGGAAGCACAGCCCCATGAGAATGAGCCCCGCGCCCATGGTGTCGGTCATCCCCGCCGCGTGGAGGCGCGTATAGACATCCGGCATGCGGACGAGTCCGATGGCCCCCACCACCATGAAGAAGACACCGCCCGAAATGAGCACCCAGCTCACCGCGTCGAACACCATATCCATTACTCGGCCTCCGTCGTGCTCCGGGCCCGGCCGAGGTCTCCGTATTCGAAGAACTTCAGCACGGCGATGGTCCCGATGAAGTTGATGAGGGCGTAGACGAGGCACAGATCCATGAATTCCGGCCGGCCGGCCAGATATCCGAGCACCGCGATGAGGAGGACCGTCTTCGTTCCGAAGGCGTTCACGGCGAGGACCCGGTCGTACACGGTGGGTCCGAGGAGCGCACGGACCATGGCCAGGACCATGCTCACCAGGATGCCGGCCGCGGCTACGGCGAACATCATGCTCCCTGCTCCACCCAGGTGACCCGTCGGTCCATCTCGTCCTCCTCACGCCCGTCCACGTCGACCCAGGTCAGGGAGTGGATCTCCAGATCCTGCCCGTCCACGGACATCGTGATGGTCCCGGGCGTCAGCGTGATGGAGTTGGCGTAGATGGCCCGCCCGAGATCCGTCTTCTGGCTCGACCGGTAGTGCACCAGGAGGGGATGGATGGGCAGGCCGGGAGAGAGGATGATCCGGGCCACGTGGACGTTGGCCACGAAGATCTCCTTGAGGAGCCAGGGGAAGTACACCCAGAACCGGCCTCCGATGTGGAGAGGGATCCCCTCGTGATCGACCACGTCCATGCGGGTGGCCAGGTAGACCACCAGGACCGTCGACCCCACTCCGAGAGACAGGAGCAGAGGCGTATAGTGCCCGGAAAGGGCCAGCCAGAATCCAAACAGAATCACACCCAGGCCGAGTGCTCGCACCGACGTGCCTCCCAGGATGTTCTTACGATCGCAGGGGCGTACATCGACGCCCTGGTGGAAACGGTTGCCGAATCTACCAGTTTGACTGTGCCCCGTCCACAATCGCCTGGACGAGGAGTTCCAGGGCCTCCGCGCGACCCACTTCCTCGGTCTCGGACGCCTCCAGGAACAACCCCTGCGCCCGCACGCTCGAGCTTTCCCAGAGGATCACGTTCTCGACCAAGTCGATGATCTGTACGCCGACGACCAGGTTCACCTGGCGCTGCAGAACCTCGGCCCGTTCACCCTGTGCACCCGCGCGATAGTTGGGCGCCACCACGTCGTACTGGCGGATCGTGCCGCGCACCACGGCGTCGGCCACGTCCTCGCCGGCCGCGCGCACGCCCAACGCGCCGGGAAGATTCCGCAATAGGAGGTCGTACAGCTCGCCCGACAACTCGAAACGATTGGTTTCGTTGTCGAAGGGGGCGATGGCGATGCTCCGGACGTGGGCGGGCGGAAAGCTCCCCGCACGAAACGAGTAGTTGCATCCGGCCGCGAGCAGGAGGGCTCCCAGGGTCATGATGGCGCGTAGCTGCAGGCGATTCATCGTCATGCTCCACCGGTCGGGTTCCAGATCTCCGGCGGGAACCCGCCGGACGCCTCCACGCTGGTACGGATCAGCCGAAGCTCCCTGAACTCGGAGAGGTTCCGGTAGGTGGCTTCCGCCGGAAACGGGCTCTCCGGATCCGAAGTGAGCACGACGTCCTCGGCGAGTCGCCCGCCGCGTAGACGGCGCAGTTCCACCACCCGCGCGTCGCGGGCACGGAACTGAAGCTCCTCCCGATCGCTGTCGGCATACCGGAGACGAAGGTCGCCACCCTCGAGATGGTCCCCTCCCAGGAGCGTACCGGAAGCCTCCGGAAGGAACACGCCGAGCACGCCCCAGAGGAGGTCGGGCGGCGGGAGGAGATCCTCCGGCGCTCCGGGAGGAAGGCGCAGGTCACGGCCCACCAGGGCCGCGCGCACCAACGTTTCGCCGTCTCCCGAGAAGAGGTCCAGACGGGCCCTGTAGGGCGGCTCCAGTCGGGCCACGCCCCTTCCCGAGATCCGTACCCCCTCCTCGGTCAAGCGCCACTCGAAGTCGATACGCACGGGATCCCGCAAGCGGGTGCCGTCCGCCAACGCTTCCGCCACGCGCTCGGCGTCCATCACGGGACCGAGAACCTTCGGACCCCGGTGAAGGCACCCCGAAATGGCGGCCGCGGCGAGAACCGTGACGCCGAGAGACCGGAGAGCCGAGGAATGTCTACGCATGGCCGGAAAGTTAGGGTGGGACGGACGCACGTTCTACCCCGGGTGGCAGAAAAGGCTCGCGCTCCGGTGCGGCGGTGACCTCCCTCTCCTGGGGCATTACCTTCTCCGCCATGCCCGATCTCTCCGTGTACATCGCGTCGGACGTCCACCTGGGCGCCACCCCGTCCAGCCGGAAGGACGCATTCCACGCGTGGTTGTCGGGCGCCGCCGAGCGCACCCCGCACATCATCCTCAACGGGGATCTCTTCGACTTCTGGTTCGAATTCCGCCGGGGCGTCCCCCGGGGACACGAGGAGACGCTGGCGCTCCTTCGGGAGATCACCACGAAGGGAACCCACGTGACGCTCATGGGCGGGAACCACGACTGGTGGGCCGGTCGGTATCTGGCGGAAGAGATCGGGCTGGAGCTCCTCCACGATCCCACGATCCTGGATCTCGCTGGATTCCGCACGCTCCTCGCCCACGGTGACGGACTGGGGAGGGGCGACGTGGGGTACGCCGTGCTCCGGTGGGTCCTGCGGAGCCCGGTCACCCGGGGGGCCTTCTCTCTCCTCTCCCCTTCCCTGGGCGCGCGCATCGCCCGTGGGGTCTCGCGCACGGAGGACCGTTGGGGGGAGCCCACGCCGGCGGACGAGGATCGATCGGCGGCGCTGGAGAAGTGGGCCACGGCGACGCTCCGCGACCAGCCCGCCCTCGACGTCGTACTCCTGGGACACACCCACATCCCCCGGTTGCTCCGGATCGGGCCCGATCGCTGGTACGTGAATTCCGGGGACTGGGTGCACAACCAGAGCTACGTGGTGCTACGGGAAGGCGAACTTCCCGAGGTGCTCGAGTGGCGCGGGTGGGACGTGCCGCCGGAACCCCTCGTGGCGGAGCACGACTGACGCCCTGCCTTCAACGGTGAGGCGGCGCGGCGCGCCGCCGGTGGGTCAGCGCAGGGGGAGCCGGATCCCCGCCGACACCTCGATGCGGCCGTCGGCGGTGGGGCCGGCGTTGATCACGATGGGCTCGGGAAAGTGCGCGAGGTGGGCCGACACGTAGGCGTCGGCTCCGCTCAGCAGGAGGAGGAAGATCCCCAGCGCGACCCAATCTTCCTGCTGCTCCTCCCGAGCGGCCACGAGGGCATCGAGCTCCTGGAGGAGACCGTCGCCCTCGAGGGCCGTCCGGACTTCCGCCTCATCGAGCCCGCGGGCCGCCATGGCGGCGCGGAGGAGAGCCTCACGGGAATCCGCGCGGGCCCGGGCCGACTGGAGCCGCTGACGTGTACGGAAGAGGGTCCACGCGGACGCCGTCTCGGCCACGAAGTAGAACCCCCCGCGGGTGTACGAATCGATGGAAGCATGTCCCCAACCCGGAAGCACCAGCGCGCGGATGAATGCCCCCTTGGGCGAGACCCCCGCGGAGGCCGGGACGGAATCGGCTGCCGGCGGTACCTCCTGGCCCGAAACCAGGGCCGGATGCACCGCGACGAGGGCGAGAAACACCCCGAAGATCATGGCCGCGCGGCGCCGGGATCGCGTTCCGGCGCTGCGTCCGCTCCTCCACCTCGCCAACGTTCCCTCCTCCGCACGGTGATCTCCCCAGAGCCGACCGGAGTGCGCTGATCCGCGCTCCGGTCCACCCAGAACTGGCGGGAGCGTGTGGGAATCGAACCCACCCACCCGGGTTCTAGCCGGGCTACACGGTTTTGAAGACCGCTGGGAACACCAGTTCCCCTCCACCCCCTCGCACCAAGGATACGTATTCCCCCGGGGAACCCCAAGGTGTTCCGTGGCGCCCGGCCTCATTCCGTGGTGGACGGGCCAGGAGGCTCGTAATCCTCGGGCATCTCCTCGGCCAGTTCCTCGAAGATCTCGACGAGGCGCCCACGCTCCCGAGTCATCCACGCCCGGCTGCGCGGACGCCCGAGTACCCGCCAGAAGATCCGCGCGTCCTCCAGCACCCGTCCCCCCCTCTCCTTCCAGGCGAGAGCCGCCAGCCCCACCACGGGGCCCAGGGTCCAGAGCCCCACCGCTCCACGCACTCCCAGAACCAGGAAGCACGGGATACTCCAGAAGGCCAGCCAGAGCGGGAACGCCAGGATCGCTACGGCGAGCTTGTAGGTGGCCACCTGGTCCAGATCGGGGCGGAAGCGCGGGGCCAGATGCCGGGTAGCGAAGTACGGCGGCGCCCAGAACACCGCTCCCGTGGCCGCCACCGGGAGGACGCACACCAGGAAGAGCGCCTGGCGCGCCACGTAGCGCACGATGCCACCCACCCGGTAGCGGGACGGAACGTCTCCGTCGCGGGCTCCCAGGAGGGCGAGGAGATGGCGATACCGGTTCACCGACTCGAGCACGTCCGCGTATCGGTCCGGATCGGTGGCGCGCAGCCAGGCGACCCCCCGGGCGAAGCGCTGGAGGCGGGGGAGACGCCGCGCCATGGGCACCCGCTCCCGGGAAGGCGCCAGCCTCCGGGCGGAGGCGTAGATGCGCTCGGCGGTCTCCACCAACGCCCGGTCATCACTCTGTTCGAGGTTCAACGTGAGCTCGCGCAGGCTCCGCGACACCTCGTCAGTGAGGGCCCGGACCGCCGCGGTGGGGTCTTCCTCGTACCGCGCCCGAAAGTCCGACACCCCGATGGGCATACCGTAGGCGGCGACGACACGCCCCCGGAACAGATGTTTCCGGGTGTAGGTCAACCCCACCGGCTGAATCACCAGCCCGAGGCCCCACCCCGCCGAAGCCTCGGCCTGGAGGGCGATGCGGGCGGCTCCGGTCTTGAGGGCGACCATGGAGGGAAACGAATGGCTGATCCCCTCGGGATAGATCTGGATCGCTTCGGAGCGATGGAGTGACGCCACCGCGGCGTCGAAGGTCCCCTGGTTCCCCTCCATGAGCGCCGGATCGTCCTGACGACGATACACCGGCAGCCCACCCAGGGCGCGGAGCACCGTCCCCACCAGCGGCTCATGAAAGAGGGGGGCCTTCGCCAGCGGGCGCGAGGGTCGTCCGGCGGTCCGGAAGAGGACCATGGGGTCGACCAGCGCGTTGGGGTGGTTCGCCGCCAGGATCACCGGCCCCGACGGTACGGCCGGTCCCACCCGCTCCACCTCGTGGAACACGGAGATGACCCATCCGACGAACCTGGTGATCAGTGTGGGAAGCATGGTGGCTGGATCCTGTTCCGCGGACCGCGGAGACAGTAGGTTTGCTGACTTACCGAAGGAGCCTATCCCGTCATGAAACGAATGGAATCCGACGCCCGGGACCGCGCCCGGGCCCCACATCCTCGTTCCCAACATGCACCCACCGGGGCCGGTTCGCGCAACCCGGGGATCGCCCTGGATACCGGATGGGTGAGGAACGTGCGTGTGAATAGAAGCGCCGTGGAGCGCCGTACCGCCACCCTCTCCGCGCGACGCAGCGTGAAGAAGGAGTGGCAGGCCGCGTGGCTGCTCCGCGCCATCACCTGCATGGACCTGACCACCCTGGCCGGCGATGATACCCCGGGAAGGGTTCGACGGCTCTGCGCGAAGGCCATGCAACCCGTCCGCAAGGACCTCCTCGACGCGTTGGGGATGGCGGACCGCACGCTCACCGTGGGCGCCGTGTGCGTATACCACGAAATGGTGAGCACCGCGGTGGCCGAGTTGCACGGCTCCGGAATCCCGGTGGCGGCGGTCTCCACGGGCTTTCCCCACGGGTTGAGCCCCCTCCCCCAGAAGCTCGACGAGATCCGCGCCTCGGTGGCGGCGGGCGCCACCGAGATCGATATCGTCATCAGCCGCCGGCACGCCCTCACGGGCGACTGGAACGCGCTCTACGATGAGGTGCAGGCCTATCGGGACGCGTGCGGAGATGCCCACCTCAAGACCATCCTGGCCACCGGTGAGCTGGCCACGCTGCGGAACGTGGAGCGCGCCAGCCTTGTGTGCATGATGGCCGGGGCCGACTTCATCAAGACCTCCACGGGAAAGGAATCGGAGAACGCGATCCTCCCCGTGGGGCTCACCATGGTCCGTGCCATTCGCGCGTACGCCGAACGCACCGGATACCAGGTCGGGTTCAAGCCCGCGGGAGGGATCCGAACCGCCAAGGAGAGCCTGGCGTGGCTCACGCTGATGAAGGAGGAGCTGGGAATCGGTTGGACCGACCCACACCGCTTCCGCTTCGGCGCATCCTCGCTTCTGGCCGACATCGAGCGCCAACTCGAACACCACGTGACCGGCCGTTATTCCGCCCTTCACCGCCATCCCGCCGCCTGACGCCCGACATGACGCGTATCCCCGAAATCTTCGAGACCCTGGAATACGGACCGGCCCCCGAGAGCGCGCAGCCCGCGAGGGAGTGGCTCGAGGCCCACGGGACCCGGTTCGGCCACTTCATCGGCGGGTCGTGGACCTCGCCCGAAGCCTCCGACCTCTTCCCCGTCCACAATCCGGCGAAGGACGAGGTGCTGGCCCACGTGGCGCAGGGCTCGGGCGGGGACGTCGACGCCGCCGTGGCCGCCGCGCGCGCCGCGCAGCCCGCCTGGGAGGCCCTGGGCCCCCACGGCCGGGCCCGGCACCTCTACGCCCTGGCCCGGGGGATCCAGAAGCACGCCCGGCTCTTCGCCGTCCTGGAGAGCATGAACAACGGCAAGCCCATCCGGGAATCCCGTGACCTCGACATCCCCCTGGTGGCCCGCCACTTCTACCACCACGCGGGGTGGGCCCAACTCATGGATCGGGAGCTCCCCGGATACGGTGCCGTGGGCGTGGTGGGGCAGATCATCCCCTGGAACTTCCCTCTCCTCATGCTCGCCTGGAAGGTCGCCCCGGCACTGGCCATGGGGAACACGGTGGTCCTGAAACCCGCCGAGTTCACCCCGCTCACGGCGCTCCTGTTCGCGGAGATGGCCGCGCGGGCCGGCCTCCCCGAGGGCGTGCTCAACGTCGTGACCGGCGACGGCGCCACCGGTGCGGCCCTCGTGGCGCACGAGGGCGTCGACAAGATCGCCTTCACCGGGTCCACCGAAGTGGGTCGGATCATTCGCGAAGCCACGGCCGGGAGTGGGAAGCGGCTCTCGCTGGAGTTGGGCGGAAAGTCACCCTTCGTGGTGTTCGATGACGCGGACCTGGACTCGGTGGTGGAGGGCGTCGTGGACGCCATCTGGTTCAACCAGGGGCAGGTCTGCTGTGCGGGATCCCGCATCCTGGTCCAGGAGGGCGTGGCCGAGGGGCTGGAGCGGAAGCTCCGGGCCCGCATGGAGACCCTCCGCATGGGCGATCCGCTGGACAAGTCGGTGGACATGGGCGCCATCGTGGCGCCGGTCCAACTCGAACGGATCCGGTCGCTGGTGGAGGAAGGAAAGGCCGAGGGTGCGAAGGTGTGGCAGCCCACGTGGGCCGTTCCCTCCGAGGGGTGCTTCTATCCGCCCACCCTCTGTACCTCCGTCGCGCCGGCCGATACCCTGGCCCAGGTTGAGATCTTCGGGCCGGTGGTGGTGATGATGTCGTTCCGGACTCCCGACGAGGCGGTGATGCTGGCCAACGACACCCGCTTCGGCCTCGCCGCGTCCGTCTGGTCGGAGAACATCAATCTGGCGCTGGACGTCGCGCCCAGGATCAAAGCAGGAACCGTCTGGGTGAACTGCACCAACCTCTTCGACGCCGCGTCCGGCTTCGGGGGATACCGCGAGAGCGGATTCGGGCGGGAGGGGGGGAAGGAAGGGCTCTGGGAGTACGTGAAGAGCGGCTGGGAAGGGACGTCACCCGCGGGAGCGAACGCGGTGGTGGAAGGGCCTCCTGCTCCCGGCGCCACGCCGGGGCCCGGAGCCGGAACCCCTTCGAGCGTCCCCGCCATCGACAGCACGGCCAAGCTGTACATCGGAGGGAAGCAGGTGCGGCCCGACGCGGAAGGGAGCCTTCCCGTCCACGGTGCCGGCGGAGTCCTCCTGGGCGAGGTCGGGAGCGGGAACCGCAAGGACGTCCGCAATGCCGTCGAGGCCGCCACCAAGGCCCAACCCTCGTGGGCCGGGCGCACGGCCCACAATCGTGCGCAGATCCTGTACTACCTGGCCGAGAACCTGGAGCACCGCGCGGAAGAGTTCACCCGGCGCCTCACCGCCTTTTCAGGGGTGGAGGAAGCCGCACGGCAGGAGGTGGAGACCACCTTGTCCCGCCTGTTCAGCTATGCGGCCTGGGCCGACAAGTGGGACGGCCGGGTGCACGCCACTCCCTTCCGGAACGTCACGCTGGCCATGCGCGAGCCCATCGGTGTCATGGGAGGGGTCTGCCCGGACGTCCACCCGCTCCTCGGATTCGTCTCGGTGGTCGCGCCGCTCATCGCCATGGGGAACACGGCGGTGGTGATTCCCTCCGAAACCGCCCCCCTCCTGGCCACCGACCTGTACCAGGTGCTGGAGACTTCCGACGTGCCCGGGGGGGTGGTGAACATCGTCACCGGCCTCCGCCGTGAGGTCGTTCCCACCCTGGCCGACCATGACGGCGTGGACGGAGTGTGGTACTTCGGTTCCGCGGAAGGGTCCGCCGATGTGGAAAAACGGTCTACGGGGAACATGAAGCGAACGTGGGTAAGTCACGGCCACGCAGTGGATTGGATGGACTCGACGTCCGGTGAGGGGGCCGTGTATCTGAGGGAGGCGACCCAGATCAAGAACATCTGGATCCCCTACGGTGAATAGGGCTCAGCGCCTGCGCAGGAGCGAGCGGCTCTCCACTTCCTCGACGTAGAGTTCGAGGCGGTCTCCCGGCGATACGTTCACCGCGTTGGACGTGAACGTCCTCCCCGCCAGGAACTCCATCCGCATGCGGATCTCGTCGAGGCGGGTCCACTCCATACGGAACTCCCCACGTGTGTTCCCGCCCACCACTCCCAGGGGCCTGGGGCCGCCGGTGGCGAGCGCGTAGATGCGGACGTCGTTGAAGTTGCGATTCTCCACGTAGATCCGGATCTCCGTGGGCCCCGACCCCGACCCCGAGAAGGGGTTCTTTCCCACGGTGGCGCACCCCCATACGAGGACGGCTCCCGTCAGGAGCGCGCCGACCCACCCCCTCCTCTCCCTCTCCCATGGCAGGACTCTCATCGGACGTCTCCTTGAAATGACGGCCTCTCCGGTGGGCCGGGAAGACGAATGCTCCCCGACCCACCGGGCGCCACGTCAGGTGATCAGACGATCCGCATCGATGGGATCCAGCCCGAGTTCCCGGAGCAACTCGTTGAGACGGGCCAGGTCCTGCTGGATGACGAGGTTCATCTGTTGCACCTCCGTCCCCAGGGCGCCGCTGAGCATCTCGAACACCTCGTACGACTGATCCGTCGGACGGCTCTCCGTACCCTCCACGAGGTTGAGGAGTGCCGCGATCTTGTTGTTGAGCTTGATGGGGAAGTTGAGCGGATCCTGGTTGGACTGGTTCCGGACCTGATAGATCTCGCTCTCCACCCCCCCGAGGCGGTCGGTGACCGTCCCCGCCAGGGAGTGCAGCTCCTCGCTGTCACTCTGTCCAAGGCGCTCCTCGACCTGTGACTTGATGCTGCGGATCCTGATCACCGCCTCGTTCGCCTCGGTCACCTTGTCGCGGATCCGTACGGCGAAATCGAAGCGCTCCCGGAGATCGGCCAGCGTCACGCCTTCGGCGGCGGCCCGCGGGTTCATCTTGACCTCGAACTCCTGCGCGAGCACTTCGCCATCCACCGTCATACGGACCTGATAACGGCCGGGGAGCACGCTGGGCCCCATGGGAGAAGCGGCCCAGAAGATCCGTCCTTCGAAGTCGGTCCACCCCGCCAACCGCATGTTCCACCGGAAGCGGTTGGACCCGGCCTTGGCGCTGGGCGCGCGGGGGGCTCCGAAGCCGAAGAAGCCACCGCCCTGCTCACCTTCACCCTCCTCGTCCTCTTCCTCCGACTCGTACGTCGCCAGGACCGTACCCGACACGTCGAGGACCTCGAAGGTGACCTTGGCCGCGTCGTCCTCCAGGTAGTAGAAGAAGTCCGCGTTGTTGTCGAAGTCCCGGACGGGGTCCTTGGGATCGAAGAGCCAGGCCCCGGCCTCCGCCACGTCGTCGGACATCTGCCGCAGGAGGTCGATGTTCCGCATGACCCAGAACGACCTCCCGTGGGTCCCGATGACGAGGTCGTGCTCCTCCACCACCAGGTCCGAAACCTCCACGACGGGAAGGTTCATCCCCAGCGACTGCCAATGGGCGCCGTCATCCCACGAGACGTAGACCGTGCGTTGCGAAGCGCCGTACAGAAGCCCGGGGCGCGTGGGATCTTCTCGCACCGCGCGCACGAAGTCGTCGCCGGGAATCCCGTTCACGATCTTCGTCCAACTCCGTCCGTAGTCGAGCGTCTTCCACACGTAGGGAGCCCGGTCGTTGTCCACCAGGTACCGGATTCCCGCCACGTAGGCCTTTCCGGGTGTGTTCGGCGAGACTTCGATGGTGTTGATGCGCACGAAGTCGGGCGCGTCGGGAGGTGTGACGTTGTCCCAGGAAGGGCTGTCCGCGCGCGCATTGCGGGTGACGTGCACGTAGCCGTCGTCGGACCCGGCCCAGATCACGTCTTCCTCGATGGGGGACGGCGCGATGGCGAAGATCGTGGCGTAGGTCTCCACGCCCGTCTGGTCCTTGGTGATGGGACCACCCGACGCCCCGATGGTCATGGGGTCGTGGCGCGTGAGGTCGGGGCTGATCTGGGTCCAGCTCTGCCCCTCGTTGAGCGTCTTCCACACCTTCTGGGTGCCGGTATAGAGGATGTTCGCGTCATGCCGGTCGAAGACGATGGGGAAGGTCCACTGCACCCGCTCCCGCAGGTCTTCCGACGACTGACCCATGGGGTTCTCCGGCCAGACGTTCACGGCCCGGGTGATCCCCGTGCCGTGATCGTAGCGCGAGAGGGAGCCTCCGTAGCACCCCGCGTAGAAGATGTCCGTGTTCTCCGGATGCGGCGCGATGTATCCGCTCTCGCATCCACCAACGGAGTAGAAGTGCCCTCCGCCACCGAAGCCCCCGCGCGCGGAGAGGTGATTCCACCCACCGGACGGCATACAGGCGGTGGAATTGTCCTGCTGCGCTCCGCAGATGTGGTACGGCTCATGAGCCGTCGTGATGACCCGGTAGAACTGGGCCGTGGCGAATTCCTGCCCGGTCCAGGTCTGGCCGCCATTCACGGAGACGTTCCCTCCCCCGTCGTTGGCGTTGATCATCCGACCGGGCTCGGACGGGGAAATCCAGAGGTCGTGATTGTCGCCGTGGGGAACCCGGAAGGACGTGGGGAACGTCATCCCGCCGTCCGTGGACTTGTAGAACCCTGTGTTGAGGGCGTAGACCACGTCCTCGTCCTGGGGATCGGCGTAGATGCGCGAGTAGTAGAAGGCCCGCTGACGGAGCTTACGCTCGTCGTTGACCTGCTCCCAACTCCGTCCCCCGTCGTCGGAGCGATAGACGCCACCCCCGGGCTCATGCTCCACGAGAGCCCAGACGCGGTCGGAATTCGCCCCGGACACGGCCAGTCCGATCTTCCCGATGGGTGTGGCCGGCTCGAGGCCCAGGGTACCCGTGATGTCGCGCCACGATTCCCCGCCGTCGGTGGACTTCCAGATACCCGAGTCCTCCCCTCCCGAGGACATCCCCCAACTCTTGCGCCACGCCTCCCAGAACGCCGCGTACATCACGTCGGGGTCGTTGGGATCCAGGGCGAGATCGATGGCACCGGCCACGTCACTCTTGAAGAGAACGTGGTCCCAGTTCTCGCCTCCGTCCGTGGTCTTGTAGATCCCGCGCTCCGGGTTCGGCGCCGAGTGCACGCCGAAGGCGGCGACCCAGGCCGTTTCGCAGTCCTCGGGGTGAATGCGGATCTTGGCGACGTTCTGCGTGGCCGCGAGCCCCAGATGGGTCCACGTCTTCCCCGCGTCGGTGGTGCGGTAGACTCCGTCTCCCTGCTGGATATTCCCGCGGATCTCGGTCTCCCCCATCCCGATGTAGACCACGTCGGGGTTCGCCTCACATACGGCCACCGCGCCCACGGAGGAGCTGTTGATCTTCCCGTCCGTGACCGGCCGCCACGTCTGACCGGCGTCCGTGCTCTTGAAGAGACCGCCGCCGGTGGCGCCGAAGTAGTATTCGTAGGGGCGGGTGTCGCTCCCCGCCACGGCGATGGAACGCCCACCGCGGAGCGGGCCCACGTTGGTCCATTCGAGGGAGCCGTAGAGGGCTGGATCGTACTCCTGGGCCGCGGCAACACCCCCAGGAACCGCGGAGAGGAGACCGGAAACACAGAGGGCCCGTGCCACCGAGCCAACGGATATCTTCATGGGACGACCCACCTCATTGGAGAAAGTCCACGCGCGCACCACACGCCACGGGCGAGAGCGTAGGGGACCCTGCGCCGTGGCGCAAGGCGAAGCGGGTACGCGACCCGATCCGGGCGCCGCCGTGAGAAGGTCCGGCGGAGATCCGGCTATCTGCCCAGGATCCGGAGGATCGTGGACGGCACCGTGGAGAGGACGATGGCCGCCCCGGGACCCCCGCCTCCGCCACCGGGAGGCGTGCTCCCTCCGGTGATGTCCGTGAAGATCGTGAAGAGCCCCACCACTCCCCCCGCCACCGCCACGCCCATGAACGTGCTCTTGCGCCGATCCAGCACCTTCTCCTCGATGGCGAGGAGGTCCGCCGGGTTCGCCACGAGCGTGTCCAGCAGGGTGATCTGCCGGTAGGCGCCGTAGTCCCGGGTCGCCTTCGTCTCGAGACGGAGGGAGTCAGAAAAGTCGACCACCACCCCATCGAAGGCAGTGGACTCGGGGAGGCGGTTGGTACCGCTCACCCCCGTCACCACGGGAACGTGGATCCGAACCGGCGTTCCGGGAGCGGGATGGTCGACGGGCACGTACCGATAACACCCCGACGCCACGACGGCCGTCAAGCCCGCGAAGATGATGGAGTTCCGCCGGCGGACAGGAATGAAAGTCATCATAGGAGGTCGATGGTGCTGGTGTAGTACTGGTTCCAGAGATAGAGGAACCGGAAGGGCCGGATCGCCAGCACCGATCCGCTGTCATCGAAGATGCTCCGCCCGTCGATGGCGACGGACACGGAGAGAACGGTGCTGTCCTGCCCGAGGGGTGTGACGTCGAAGTAGATCCGCCGCTCCCAGGAGATGTTCACCGTCGTGTCCACTGGGAGCACGGTGAAGACCGTGTCGGAAGTGAACACGTTGACGTCCGTCCCCCCGGACTGGTTCGGGCCCGCGACGAAGTCCTTGGAGAGGACGACGCGAACCGAGTCTCCCGCGGTACCTGACACCAGGATGGAGACGTCGTCGGGGATCGGATCGTCGAAGAATCCACACCCCCCCATGACCATCAGGCCGGCGAGAGCCAGCGATATGCGAAGCTTCTTGTTCATGGTTCCAATCTAATGGTGGACTCTGTCGTGAAAACAGGCGAGGCGCACCCGCACGTCCCGTGCGGGTGCGCCTGCCTGAACGATCATGCCACTACCTTCGTGACCGCTTCCCTTAGGTCAGCAGGTCTGGTTCGGCTCCAGGTAGCAGTTGGCGCGACGCTCGATGATCGTGATGGGAAGCAGCGTCCCCGGCCGATCGAGTGCGTCCGACTGGGGTTGCCACTTCGGATCCACCGTACCGAAGCGGTACATGTCACCGAGACGCTGGCCCATGATGAGGAGGGCGGCCCTCCGCTCCCGCTGGAGCATCGCGATGGGCGCAAGCGCGCCGGCGGCACCCGGGTCGTAGTCCGACAGCCCGTAGGCACCGCGCACCGCGTTGATCTCATCCACGAAGCCAGGCGTATCTCCGCCAGCGAGGAGATTCTCCGCCACGATGAGATGCATCATGTCGGCGGATACCAGCGTCAAGGGTGCATACCGATCACCCTTGTTGGCGCCCGTGAACTCGGTCGCTTGCTTGAAGTGCTGCAGGCGGCTCACGATCATCGGGTCGGGCTCACCCGTATCCACGGGGTCCAACAGAATCACGCCCGACATGTTCTTCGCGGCGTCGATGGAAACGAAGGAGAGGTCGAACTGGTTCTCCTTTCGGCTATTCACCCAGTCCGCCAACCCGTTCGCAACCGTCGAGGCATCATAGGTGAAATCCCACTGCCAATCGTCCCCCACCTCTCCGAGCACGTATTCGGCATCGGCGACGGCTGCGGCCGACACGGCCAACGGTGTCGCCGGCGTGGGGGTCTTGATCTTGGGCCACATGGCGCGCGAGTGATGCGCGCGAGCCCGCACCGCACGCGCCAGCGTGTTCATGTCACCCGATGAGTTCGCCACCGCCTCGTCCAGGTACCCGATGGCGTCGTCCAAGACACTGGACATGTTCGCCGGACCCACGGGTGGTGCCTCCGCGTCCTTGTGCGAGAAGGCAAAGTCGTCCTGCACCTCACCGATCACCATGTAGACCATCCCAGCGTACAGATTCGCGCGGGCGTACAGCCCGTCGAACTTCCCGTCGGGATTGTTCGCCACGTGCCCCGCGAGGATGTTCACCGTCGTGTCGGCCATCCAACGGGCCGACGCCAGGTTGGGGAACGCCGCGTCCGTGAACTCGTTGAAGGGGTCGGAAAGGAACCCCTGGTCCAGGGACAGCCACGCGTCCCTGGATCCGATCCAGTACATCTCGTCGGAAGCCACCATGTACGGCTGCCAGATATCCGCGACAGCCCGAGCAACCATCGAGAGAGTCCCGTTAACGGCGCTCTGGGCGGATGCCTCGAGCTCCAGGTTCTCCTCCTTCAGGTTGTTCGGGTTCTCGACGTCGAGGATCCCGCACCCACCAAACGTGAGTGCCACTGCCAGGCCGAGCATGGAGGCCTTGACCCTATGCATTGTACGCATCTGTCAGTGCCTCCCTCAGAACGTGATTCGAGTGGAGAACGTGAACCGCCGGGGAATCGGGATCCCCCACCCCTCGGTGGAATCGAGGAAGTTGCAGTCCAGTCCGCCGTTGCAACGGCCGAGAACGTTCCCCTCGGGGTCCATTCCGGTGTACTTCGAGTTCACCCACGTCATGAGATTGCGGGCGCCCAGATTCACCGTGGCCGTGGCGAGGCCGAAGCCCTCCACGACGTCGGACGGCACGCGGTAGCTCAGGGACAACTCACGCCACTTGATGAAGTCGGCGGGGTAAACCCCGTTCATCCCGCTCATGGGCGAGAGACCTTCGATCTCCGTCGCCCACGCGATGGCGGCGTCGAGGCGCTCCCTGTCCGTGGAGGCCGGATCGAGGAGGGTTGAGTACAACTCCACCGAACGGGGGGTATTCCGTCCGATGACGGCGTTGGCCCGGCGGAACATCCCGGAAAGATCCTGCACCGAGTAGTTTCCGGCCTTGTACTCCATGAGGGAGCTCAGCTCCCAGTTCCCACCGAAGGCGATGTTGAACCCGAACGAGCCCTGCCAGTCGGGCGCGGGCTTGCCCAAATAGGTGTAGAGGAGCCCGTCGCCACAGTTGTGCGAGGCGAGACCGCCGTTGGGCGTCCCGAAATCGCTGTTCCCGATGGCCAGTGGCTTGAACACCGAGGGATTGCGCGGAACGCCGAAATACGCGAGCGCTTCCGCCTCGGTGGGCTCGGTGCACGACCCGTCGATGTTGAGCGGGATCGCCAGCGACCGGTCCACTTCGGCGCCGAAGAACGACCCGGGAGCGTACCCCTCCACGAGGAAGTTCCGATACCGGGGGTACGAGCCGCCCGTCTTCAGGGGCGGAGCCCCACCCATGGAGGAAATCTTCTCCTTCAGGTACGCGCCGTTGGCGAACACGTTCACGGTCACGCCCTCGGTCTGGTACACAGACCCACGCAGCGAGACTTCGAGACCGTGTGCCTCGACGGCACCGATGTTCACCAACTGTGGGGCCACGAAGCCCCCGGTGACGGGGAACTGGCGGTCCACCAGGGCGTCATTGACGGTACGGTCCCAGTAGGTCGCGTCCAGGCTCCACCGGTCATTGAACAGGCCGAGCTCCGTTCCCACTTCCCACTCGGTGGAAACCTCGGGCTGTAGGGCCGGGTTCCCCAGGTTCTCCGGCTCGATGCCGGGCCCCATGGCCGAGTTGAGGGAGGTGAAGGTGGTGAGCTGGTCGAAGGCGCCCGGCTGGAGGCCGGACTTGCCCAGCGCCGCGCGGACGCGGACGGTGGACACCATCTCGCTGCTCCAGTCCAACCCCTGACTCGGCACCACCGAGATGGAGGCCTTCGGATAGAACGCCGTGTTGAACTCCTCACCGAAGGCGGAGTTGGCGTCCCACCGGCCGCCGAGCGTCACGAACACCCAATCGTCGTACCCGATCTGGTCCTGCAGGTAGGCGCCCACCTGGGTCACCCGCTCCCACCACTCGTAGGAGCTCTCGCTCCCCAGGGCGCTCAGCACCGAGAAGTCCGGCGCCGGGAAGACCTCACCCGATCCGCCGGCGAACTGGTTCTGGCGAAGGAATCCCTGGGCACCGAAGAGGAAGGTGTTCTCCAGTCCGCCGAGGTCGGCGACGTAGGAGCCCTTCAGGTCCGTGGTGATCTCCTTACTCCTGCGCTCCGTGGCGCCTCTATTCCCATACGGAGTCGAGGTGGAGTACCCGTCGACGTTCCACCCGTAGGGGCGGTACGTCACCCCGTCGTCGGAGGTGAAGTCCAGACCGACGGTGGCGTCGAGACGGAACGCGTCCGTGGGAGTGAAGCCGATGGTCATGCTCCCCGCGAAGTGGGACGACTCGACCCCGTTGAACTGGTACATGTTCTCACGGGTCGTGGCGAAGGCCGGGTTCCCGTAGAGGTTGTTCTCGGTCGCCAGCCGGAGCTGGGTCATGAGCGTGGATGAGAACGCACCGTAGATGTTGTTGGAGTTGTCCGGCGTATGCTGGCTCATCTCCGCGTACAGCGTGCTCAGCCCGATGCGGACGGTGCTGTTCGGGATGATGGTGATGTTCGACGTCGTCGCCACCCGCCGGTTCGTGTCGTTCTCCGCTTCGTCGAATCCGGGGGCCGGATCGAAGTTCTGTGCCGCGTCGTACGGTCCGTCCTCGTCCGCGAAGCGGCCGGACACGAAGTACTGGAACTGGTCCGAACCCCCGGAGACGGACGCCGAATAGGTCTGACCGAATCCGGTGGTGAGGAGCGACGTGACCAGATCCTGCTCGAAGGGCTCGTACAGACCAACGTTCAACCCCCATCGGTCGGAGATGCGCTGCTGGTCGGCGGCGCTACGCGCAAAGTCGGCGATGGGATCGATGCGGTTGGTCGGCACGGAGATCCCGGTCCAGTCCCCCTGCATGGTGAACCGGGGGGCACCCGCCTTCCCGCGCTTTGTGAAGATCTGGATCACGCCGTTGGAGGCCTCCGTCCCGTACAGGGTGGCGGCCGCGGCGCCCTTCAGGATCTCCACCCGCTCGATGGACTCGGGCGGGATGTCGTCGAGGCGGGAGGGATTTCCCTGACCACCGGCGCCCACGTTGACGCCGGAGCGGTCGATACGGATCCCGTCGACGTACACGATGGGCTCGTTGAGCTGCGAAAGGCTGGCGGAACCACGGATACGGATCCGGGCGCCCTCGCCGGTATAACCGGAGGAGGGGAGCGCCACCACGCCGGGCTCGCGGCCCGCGATCATCTGCGAGAAGTCCGAGATGGGCGCGTTCTCGAGCGTGGACGCGTCGAGGGTGGCGATGGTATTCCCGAGCTTTCGCTTCTCCGTGGCGATACCGGCACCCGTCACGACGATCTCGTCGAGGCTGATGGCCGTCTGCTGGAGAGCGAAGTCCACCACGGTGGACTGCCCGACCGCAACCGTCACGGTCTGCGTGCCGGAACGATACCCCACGATCTCGGCGCGGAGCGTGACCTCTCCGGCCGGAACGTTGAGGAGAAGGAAGCGGCCCGCGGCGTTCGTGAGCGCACCGATTCCGGTGCCCTCGATGTACACCTGGACCGCCTCCAGCGGGCGCTGCGACGCAGCATCCCGCACCGATCCCACGAGCTGGCCCGTCTGGGCTGAAGCCGGGGACCACCCCAATGCGAGCGCCAGGGCAGCGATGAGCCCTCCGCGCGTCACCATCGAGGTGAGGCTATCTGACATTGGACGCATCATTTCCGTCCTCCCTTGGGGGAAATGGACTGATAAGACACCCCTACCTTCCTCCTGGCGCGTCGAGCCCGGAACGGGGTGCGCCTTTCAGGAGAAATCCTCCTGAAATTCCTGCCGCACCGAAGTGCATATCCAAACACGTATCCTGAACGCCCACCCAAAGGGGCTCAGATACGATTACGCATGATTCGAGAATGGCGGGCAACGTACGGCTCGCGACCGTGCGAAGTCAAGCGAGCCGCTACCCCGCCACCCGTGCGACACATTCGATCTCCACGTCCACGAACTTGGGGAGCGCGGCGGCCTGCACCGCCGCGCGCGCCGGCTTGTGGTCGCCGAAGTGACGGGCATAGACCTGGTTCATGGCCTGGAAGTCGTTCATGTCCGAGAGGAAGACCGTGGTCTTGACCACCCGCCCCATGGACGACCCCGCGGCCTCGAGCACGGCACGGAGATTGGTGAGCACCTGCTCCGTCTGAGCGGCCACGTCGCCCTGTACCAGTTCCATGGTCGCGGGATCCAGGGGGATCTGGCCGGAACAGTAGACCCAACCATCCACCACGATGGCCTGGGAATAAGGACCGATGGCCGCGGGGGCATCCTCCGTGTGCACCGGGGTCAAATCACTCATCCACCCACTCTCCTTTCCGTTTCATGGATTCCACGGCCCGCGCCCCCGGGCCTCCAGGGGCATCATGCCGTGCACGTCCCCGTCCTTCACCAGAAGGCTGTCCTGCAGATTCACCGACACGCATACGTGATTGGGTACGATCCGGACCCGCTCGCCCACCGCGGGCTTCCAATCGGTGGAGGCCAGGTCCAGGACGCCGTGCTCCTCCGAGAGGGAGCGAACGACCACTTCGGGACGGTCCAGGAGGATCCCGAAGCCCCCCCCGCCCCGGTCCTCCTTCGCCAGCGCCTTCGACCCGGCGTCCACCACGGCCTGCCCCGGCACCGACGTGCTCACCACCGTGGCCAACACGGTGTAGGCGAGGTCTCCTTCGGAGGCCACGCCCAGGTCGAGCCCTTCACGGTCGTAATAAATACACGAACCGGGGCGGACTTCCGTGACACCCGCGATCTCATGACTGCGCCAGAGCGTCGGCGTGGACCCCCCACTCACGATCTCCGGACGGAGGCCCTCCGCGGCCAGGGCCGAGAGCACCCCGTCGAGACGGGCCGCGACGTCCGCCAACGCCCCGGACTGCTCCCCGGCGGGCATCCGCACGTGACCCGGATAGAACATGAGGCCGCGGAACCTCACCCCCGCCATCTCCTGGGTGGCCTGCGCCAGACCCACGACGGCTTCGGGAGTGGTGAGGCCCACACGGCCCATCCCCGCGTCCATCTCCACCAGGACTCCCACGGTGCGCCCCGCGGCCTCGGCGGCACCGGCGAGGTCGGACAGCACGTCGACCGAATCGAGTCCCACCTTCAGGTCCAGGTGACCGGGAAGGGAGAGAAGTCGGTCGAGCTTCGCGCGCCCCACCGGCGGGTAGGCCAGGAGGAGATCGTCGGTCAGGTCGGCCATCACCTCGGCCTCGCGCAGCGTCGCCACGGTGAGTCCGCTCGCGCCGTGTTCGAGCTGGAGTGCCGCCACGGTGCGGGACTTGTGGGTCTTGATGTGGGGGCGCCACCCCAGGCCGTGGGCACCGCAATACTCCGCCGCCCGCGCGGCGTTGCGGCGTACCCGCTCCAGGTCGACGTAGCCTACGGGGGTCTCGATGTCGGTCAGCCGCTCCACGGGCTTCACTGCAACGCCTCCTCCAGAGCCTCTCTGAAATCTCCGTCGTGTTCTCCCACGGGGCCGAAGCGCATCCAGCGCAGCTTCCCCTCGCGGTCGACGAGGAAGGTGGCGGGAAGGCCGATCACCTGGAAGAGGTTGAATCCCCTCCCCTCCGGGTCGAGGAGGATCGTGTAGGTGACCCCGTATTCCTCGACGAAGGAGGAGACGTCACTCGACGCGTCCCGCGTGTCCATGGAGACGCCCACGATCTCCAGCCCGTCCTCGCGATGCCGCTGGGAGAGCTCTTCGAGAAACGGAGTCTCTGTACGACACGGCGCGCACCAGGTGGCCCAGAGGTTCAGGAGGACGACGCGCCCGCGCAGGTCCCGCAGGGACACGGTGTCTCCCCGCAAGTCGACGGCACGGTATTCGGGCACCGCCTGGCCGGGACGGAGGGGACCGTCCGAACCCACCGGACCACATCCACCCAGCGAGAGAAGGGCGCCGTGGGCCAGGACCGTGACCGCGGCACGCCACGAAGCCCGCGGAACTCGGGTCACGATCCCTCCCGACGGATCCGCGCCACCCTCACCGCGGACCCGTCCCCACGGAAGTCGGTCCAGGCGACGATCACGTCTCCTCGCCCGTCGAAGGCCGTGCGGGGAAATCCGCTCCCGCGGGCGGCCGCGGAGACCGAGATGGTCTGCGACGACCGCATCGTCCCTCGGGACGCCACGGTGCGGGCCCGCACCTCCGCCGACTCTCCCCCGGTACGTTCCAGCCAGGTGACCAGGGCGCCGCCTCCCGGATGCAGACGCACGTCCACCCGGCCGACCGGGTCCCCGTCGTCGACGCGGACGGGATCACCGAACGACGCGCCCCCGTCGAACGAGAAGGCGGCGTTCACCCGGGCCGTGTCGCGCGCCGCGGTGAACCAGGCGACGACCACGGTATCCCCTCGCGCCGCGACCGCGGGACCGTTGACCGGGCATCCCCCGATCTCCCAACCGTCCTCGTGGACGGGAATCCCCTCGGTCCACACGCCATCCTCCCATCTCGTCACGTAGATGTCCCGGATCTCGTCGTCCGTGCGGTCGCGATACACCGCCACGGGTCCCGCGGCGGCCACGGCGACGTCGGTCTGGCAGCAGTCACAGGCGCGTCCGTCCAAGAGCACTTCGGGACCGGGCACACCCTGGGCCGTGATGGACCGGAAGCGTACGGTCATCTCCTCCGGCGGAGGCCCACCGTCCACCCCCATCTGATATTCCCGGCCATCGAGCCAGGTCACCCCGATCCCGTCGCCGAAGGGAAACAGGCTCACGAATCCGTGCTCGGTGGCGGTCCCGTCCTCGTGGGGCGTCCATGGCTCCGACCAGGTCCGTCCCTCGTCCACGGAATGGGAAACGCGGACCCCATAGTCATAACTTCCCGCCCCTCCTCGTTGTAGCCAGTGGGCCCAGAGGCTTCCGTCCCCCGTGCGGAGCACCGACGGGAAGTCGGCCCAGTTGACGAAGAAGTCCTCGCGTCGCACCACCAACGCCGGTACGGACCACCCATCATCCCCGAGTTGCGCGATCCACAACCCATGACCACCATCCGGATGCACCTGCAGCCAACTGAGGACCACGCCATCTTCGGTCGTGGACAGGAAGGGCTCACCGCTCCCCGGTCCCGACGGCGACGGAATCTCCTCCACCGAGAGGCCGGAGTCCGTGGGTCCGCAGGCGCACAGGAACGCTGCACAAAGACTGACGAGGAAGGTACGCGGCATGGGCATGGTACTTGTAGCAGAAGGGTCGCGATGAACTCGAATGTCGGGGTGCCGGCCCGTCCACGCAACGCGGGGATGGAACCAAGGTACCGCATCGGTGAGTATTTCCTGTGCCGGGCACGTGCGTGGTGCCGGCGCGGGGCACACCATTCCCAAGACACGATGAAGGATCCCATGGCATCTCCAATCATCTTTGCGGCCGGCGACCGGCCGCGTGTGCTCCTCCTGATCGCCTTGGGAGGCATCCTTCTCTCGGCCCTTCCGGACCCCGCGTCCGCGCAGTACTTCGGCCGCAACAAGGTCCAGTACGACGACTTCGAGTTCGAAGTGCTGAAGACGGATCACTTCGACTTCCATTTCTACCAGGAAGAGGCCGACGCCGTCATGGACGCGGCCCGCATGGGAGAGCGCTGGTACGAACGCTTCGCCCGAACCTTCCAGCATGAGTTCGAGCACCCCAAGCCTGTGATCCTCTACGCCGACCATCCGGACTTCCAGCAGACGAACAGCCTGTCCGGGTTCATCGGTGAGGGCACCGGCGGCGTGACCGAGTCCCTCAAGAACCGTGTCATCATGCCGCTCACGGCCTCGTACTGGGACACGGACCACGTGCTGGGACACGAGATGGTCCACGCCTTTCAGTACAACATCGCCCAGGCGGGCCGGGGAAGAGGGATGCAGGGGCTCATGGCGCTTCCCCTCTGGCTGGTCGAGGGGATGGCGGAATACATGTCCGTGGGACGGGACGATCCGTTCACGGCCATGTGGATCCGTGACGCCATCCGGCGGGACGAGCTCCCCACCATCCACCAGATGACCACGGAGAGGAAGTACTTTCCGTATCGCTTCGGACAGGCGCTGTGGGCCTACATCGGCGGCACCTACGGCGACGACGCCGTGGTTCAGGTGTACCGACGCTCTCTCCAGGTCGGCTTCGAAGGGGCGATCCAGCAGGTGCTGGGCCTCCCCACGGATACTCTGTCCCTGCGCTGGAAGGAGACGGTCGCCGGCGAATACCTCCCGTTCATGGAGGGCCGCATCCCCCCCGCGAACCAGGGCACGCTCCTCCTTTCTCCCGCGACGGGGAGTGGGCGCCAGAACGTGTCACCGTCGGTGAGTCCGGACGGGCGGCATGTGGCGTTTCTCTCCGAAAAGGACCTGTTCACAGTCGATCTCTTCCTGGCCGATACCGAGACGGGCGAGATCATTCGCAAGCTCTCCAGCGCGGAGGGGAGTCCCCATGTGGACGCCCTTCGATATATCGATTCCTCGGGCACGTGGTCTCCGGACGGCGAGTTCTTCGCCTTCGTGGTGACCGCCGGGGGCGACAGCGAACTCGAGATCGTCCGCACCCGCGACGGAGGATCCGAGCGGATCGTATCCTTCGTGGCAGAGGGGATCGGATCCATCACCCAGCCCGCCTGGTCACCCGATGGCCGCTGGATCGCCTTTTCCGGATCACGGGGCGGCATCGGAGACCTCTTCCTGCTGGACCTGGAATCAGGCGCGGTACAGCAGCTCACCGACGACCGGAACGCCGATTTCCAGCCCGCCTGGTCGCCCGACGGGTCGACCATCGCCTTCACGTCCGACCGCGGACCGGAGACCGACTTCGAGCAGTTGAGCTACAGCGCCTTCCAACTCGCGTTCCTCGACGTGCCGACGCGGCAGGTGACCCACATCCCCGTATTCGGCAACGTGAAGCACATCAACCCCCAGTTCGCGCCCGACGGTCGTACGCTCTACTTCATCTCGGACCAGGACGGCGTGAGCGACATCTACGCCCTGGGCCTCGACGGCGGGGCACTCCAGCGGATCACCAACGTGACGACCGGGATCAGCGGGATCACGTACAGTTCGCCGGCCATGACCGTGGCCGCGCGAACGGGAGCGATGGTGTATTCCGTGTTCGACAGCCTCGAGTACCACGTGTACCGTGTGGACCAGCCCATATCGGGGCCGAGTCCGGTGGTGGTCGACGACCCGCGTAGCCAGCCCGGGCGCAGGTTGTCTCCCGCGGATCCCGGGAACTTCAGCCGGGTGGCGACCTACCTCGCCGACGCGGAGACCGGCCTCTTCTCCAGCTCCGCCTTCCGCGCGGAGGACGCCGTGTCCTACCGGTCGTCGCTCTCCCTCGACTACGTGGGACAGCCGACCATCGGCGTGAGCACGGGTGACTACTTCGGGAGCTATCTCGGGGGAGGAGCGGCCGCCTTCTTCAGCGACATGCTCGGGAATAGATCGTTGGGCGTGGCGCTGTCGGCTCAGGGAACGTTCAAGGACATCGGGGGCCAGGCCTTCTACCAGAACCTCTCCAACCGTTGGAACTGGGCGGTGGGTGGCGGGCGCACTCCCTACATCCTCGACTACTACACCCGCGGCGTCGACCCGCAGCTCGGGTACTACGAGTCGATCCTCCGGTATCGACTTTTCGTCAACACGGCAGTGGCGCGGCTTTCCTACCCGTTCTCCACCACGCGGCGGGTGGAATTCTCCGGAGGCGCCTCACGATACGGGATGGACCTGGAGGAGAACCGGTTCTACGTGGACGCCTTCGGGCGGCCTGTCGCGTGGGAACTGATCCAGCACGACAGCCTCGAGGCGGATGCCCTCAACATGGTAGAGGGCTCCCTCGCCTTCGTGGAGGACAACGCCTTCTTCGGGTTCGTGAGCCCCATCCGGGGAGGAAGGACACGATTGGAGTTCGGCAGAACGGAAGGAGACGCCGACTACAACACGGTGGTCGCCGACTGGCGCCGGTACTTCAGCCCCACGCGGAACCTCACCATCGGTGTCCGGGGCCTCCACTACGGGCGGTACGGCGTGGAGCCCGAGGAAGCCCAGGCCGGTGGCTTCGGCTTCCTTCGCCCTCTGTTCGTCGGGTACCAGACCCTGGTCCGGGGCTATGCCTACAACAGCTTCACCCAAAACGAGTGCGGCGGCCCCAACGTACCCGGGTGTCCGGTCTATGATCGGCTGTGGGGTCAACAGCTCGGGGTGGCCAGCGTGGAACTCCGTATCCCGCTCATCGGCGTGGAACAATACGGGATCATCAACTTCCCGTATCTCCCCACGGAGTTCGTCGTGTTCACCGACGCCGGAGCGGCCTGGGACGAGAACAACCCGGTCGCCTGGGAGTGGTCGACGACCAGCGACGCACGGATCCCCGTCACTTCGTCCGGCGTGTCGGCCCGCATGAACCTCCTCGGCATGATGATCGTCGAGATCTATTACGCCTACCCCTGGCAGCGGCCGGAAAAGGGATGGCACTGGGGATTCCAGCTCGCCCCGGGGTGGTGACCGGGTAGTAGCTCGGCGAGGGACAGACAAAGGGGGCGCGGGCCGTTTCGGCCCGCGCCCCCTTTCGCACTCCCCGGGACGGTCCTGCTAGAAGATCGACACGTTGATGTACTTCTTC
>JAOUPR010000166.1 GCA_029879725.1 Gemmatimonadota bacterium
CGGGCATGAACGGATCATGCTTCCACTGGTAGACGTCGCGTAGCCCCGGAGTCCACCCCTTTCGTCCGCCGCACAGCGACTCCAACACCAGGGCGCACGAGTGGATCTTGTCCATGGTCACCCGGGCCACGAAGTCGTACCAAACGATGTACTGGTAGAGCCAGCGGAGGGTGCGTCGAGCGGCCTCGAAGGGATCGGTGGCTCCGGCGGCGGTGGCCCGGTCCACGAGTTCGTTGTGGGCCAGGAGGAAGGCGAGTTGGAGCTGGCTCACCATGGAGTTCTCGTCGTTGCGCATGTCGCCGATGAGCGCCCGACCCTGACTGTTCCTGGGAAGGTCGCGGAGGGCGGTTCCCTCCACCCTGCCGACGAGGAGCTTCCGGTGGTTCGACTCCTCGTCGTAGAGATACGGCTGGTCCGCCGGTCCGCGCCCATACACGTTGTCCAGGTCCAGCCGTGGCGTCCTGAAGTTCAGCAGCCGATCGGGATCGTTGGACCGCATGAGGCTCGACGTGGGGTCGAAGGTGATGTCGTGGTCGATGAACTGACCGAAGTACGTGTACCCCGCGGGCGTGCCGGAACCGAAGCGTCCTTCGAGTTGGGCGATCAAGGCAGGGTCCGACGCGATCTCGCCCGGGGTCTTTCCGGGGAGCTCCAGCATCTGCTGGTCGGAGACCTGGAGCAGGTGGGCGTCCAGGTCGGGCACTTCGGGGTGCCACGGAGCGAGGTCGGGACAGATCCGGCCGAAGGGTCCCTGATAGAACCGGGAGCGTGGGGCGAGGATGTCGGAGAGATGGGAGCCGTGTGACATGGTCGGCACCTCCAGCGGGGGGGGAAGGAGGGAGGAGGGGCCCGCGGGGTACGCCCCGGGGGTTGTCTGCTATCTATCCGCGAAACCGAACGAGTGTCAAGAAATTTCGGCCAGGATGTCCACATAACGCCGGTGTCCGGCCATTGTGGCCGTCGAGGATGCCGACCGCGAAGGGGGAGCGCCCTCCGCGACTCCCCCTTTCATCCGGTCGAGCGCGGGTCCGGGAGCGGGACGGTCTCCCGGCGTGGCCCGCCCGCCCTCCCCTACCCGATCAACCGCGCCAGTCGCTCCAGCTCCGCGAACTCCTTCTTCTTCACCTCCTCCAACGCGGCGGCCCGCTCTTCGATCCCCTGCACCAGCCGCCCGAAGAGCTCGCGTGAGCCCTCGGTGGGGGGTGCGTCGCCCATGGAGGCGAAGCTCATGAGGCGGGCGAGCTTGGAGTCGATCCCGGTGGGCTGGGCGATGAGGTCCTGCCCGGCCCGGGCCCGGTACTGCACCAGCCGTTCTTCCAGCGGATAGAGCTGGTCGTTGAGGGCCTGCAGGGCGTCCTGGAGCTGCTGCCGCCCTCCGGCGGTCTGCACCATCTCCTCCGCCCGGGCGCGCAGGTCGCGGATCTCCTTCACCAGGTCCATGGTCTGGGTCAGGCGGTCCCGTACCTCGATGAGGAACTCGTGTTGGGCGACCAACTCCGCGTCGGTGTGGCTCAGGCGCGGGTCGCGCACGATCTCGAAGTCCTGGCGCTGGGTGCGCCCGTCCACCGTCATCTCCACGGTGTAGGTGCCGGGGGCGGCCAGCGGCCCCTGCGCGCTCCCCTGGAAGACGGCGCCGGGAAGAACGCGCGCTCCCGGGTAGCGCATGTTCCACACCCAGGTGTTGGCGCCGGCCTCCGCCGGGGCGTCGGACACCGTGCGGATCACCTCGTTCCCCGCCAGGACCCGCAGCGTGACGGGGCCGGACGGCTTCGTCTTCAGGTAGTATGGGATGACCACGCCGCTCGGGGGATTCGCGCCCGCGGCGCCCCCGCCCGAGTAGGCGCCCACCAGGTCCACTCCATCCCGGAAGCGCACGGTGGTGCGCGGCCGGAAGAGGTGGGCCGCCTCACCCATGACACCGGCGTCCACCTGGTGGAGGAGCGCCACGTTGTCCAGGATCCAGAAGGAGCGGCCGTGGGTGGCGATGGCCAGGTCGCCCTCCTTCACCTGCAGGTCGTGGACGGGCACCACGGGGAGTCCGTGGTTCAGCGGCTGCCAGAGCCCCCCGTCGTCGAAGGAGACGTAGACCGACCGCTCCGTTCCCGCGTAGAGCACGCCGGGCCGGTCCGGGTCCTCGCGGATCACCCGGGTGAAGTCGCCGTCGGAGATTCCCGTGGTGATGCGCGTCCAGTGCGCACCGTAATCGCGGGTCTTGTAGAGATACGGCGTCCGGTCGTCCAGCTTGTAGCGGGTCGCCGCCACGTACGCCGTGCCCGCGTCGTGATGGGAGGGGTCGATGATGCTGATGAGGGCGAACTCGGGGAGGTCGGGGATGTTCACCTTCGTCCAGCGCGCGCCGCCGTCGCGGGATACGTGCACCCAGCCGTCGTCGGATCCGGCCCACATGACGTTCCCGTCCACCGGAGACTCGGCGAAGGCGAAGATGGTGGCGTACCACTCGGGGCCGTACGCCTCGCGGGTGATGGGCCCCCAGTACTCGCCGGGCTCGGGGTGCTCGTACGAGGGGGTGCGCTCCAGGGTGCGGGGGTCGGCCCGCGTGAGGTCGCCGCTCACCACCTCCCAGCTCTCCCCTTCGTCGGTGGTGCGATGCACGAACTGCGACGTCACGTACAGGACGTCGGGGTCGTGGGGAGACGTCATGACGGGGTACGTCCACCAGAAGCGGTACTTCATGTCCGCCGCGCCC